>JAJCYN010000124.1 GCA_029262915.1 Flavobacteriales bacterium | reverse complement strand
ACCTTAACCTTAAAAGCACTTTATACAGCAGTGCGTTAAATGCTGACTATTACATTCCCATAACTAAAAGAAGTGTATTTAAACTGGCCTCTAAAAATGGTTATACATTTAATGAAAATTTATTTGAAAATGAGTTACTACGAATTGGTGGACTATTAACTTTAAGAGGGTTTGATGAAGAATCTATTCTTGCTTCATTTTACACTATAGAAACGGTAGAATACCGCTACATTTTAGAACAAAACTCTTATTTATACTTGTTTTTTGATGGTGCTTATTACGAAAATGATGGAATTGAAGATTTTGTAGCTGACAGACCTTTTGGATTTGGTGCCGGAATGAGCTTTGAAACAAAAGCAGGTATATTCTCTATAAGCTATGCTTTAGGAAAACAGTTCGATAACCCTATTTTATTCCGATCAGCTAAGATCCATTTTGGGTTTGTTAACTTCTTTTAACACGCTATGTGTATCGATAATTATTGATGTATTTACTTTTTAATCCTAAAAAAAATCAAATTATGAATTTAAATAGCATCATATATTTTAATTAACTTTGTCAGCCTTATTTTATTAAAAATGGAAAACATCATAAATCCTATTTATTTAGATCATAAAAAGGTTTTGCAACTCAAAAAAGATTTTGAAACAGCAAAACCTTGTAAGTATGTTGTTTTGCCCAATTTCTTAACTGAAGAATTTGCAACTTCTCTTTACGAGAATTTCCCTAAAATGAATAGTTTAAAAGTAAAGAGAAAGAGTTTAAATGAAAATAAGAACGAGGATTATCATTTTGAACGTTTCCACCCTAATTTTTTAATAATTAAAAAAGCATTAGCTAATCCTGATTTTATTAAAAATGTTGAACTAATTACTGGACTAACTGGGCTTGTAACCACAGATGATGCATTAGGAGCTGGAGTTCATCAAGGAGGAAATGGCAGCTATGTTGATGTACACATCGACTCTAATTACAATTCCATGGAAAACCTTTGGCGAAGACTAAATCTATTGGTTTACCTCAACAAAGAATGGAAATCAGAATATGGAGGTGCTCTAGAATTATGGGATCGAAAAATGACCAAGTGTGAAACAACAGTTCCTTGCGATTGGAATAGAGCTATCATTTTTTTAACAGATGAAACTACACCTCATGGTTATGGTAAAATTACTGTTCCGGAAGGTGAAACGCGAAAATCATTTTACACGTACTATTCCACTCCACCGGAAGAAGACTTTAAATATGTTGACTCTCATTTTAAAGCAAGACCAGATGACGCGATAGGTAAAAAAATGGCAACTAAAGTTAAAGAACCGCTTAAATTAAATATTAAACGATTATTGAAAAAAATTGGGATAACCTCTTTAGATTTTCAAGATAAGAACAAGAAAAAATTCTAATGACAAGAAAGAAACGAGAAAAGATATCGAAAGAGTCTACTAAAAAAGCAATGAGGATTTTTAGGTTTGTAAAACCTTATCGTTTTGTTTTTAGCATTGGAATGATTGTATTAATTGTTTCAAGCGTAGTAATGATGGCCTTTCCTAAAGTTTTAGGAAACCTAATTGACTCGGTAAACTCTGCTAAAGAAGGAGCGGTTAACAATATAACGCTAACCTTAATTGGTATCTTCTTAGTAATTGCAATTATGTCTTTTTTAAGAATTTACACCTTTGGATATGTTACTCAAAAATCATTGGCACTATTAAGAACTAGTACTTACAAGCATTTAATTTCTTCACCTATGCAATTCTTTTCTAGTAAAAGAGTTGGTGAATTAAGTAGTAGAATTACTACTGACATTGCTTTATTAGAAGAAACTTTTAGCACAACCATAGCTGAAATAATAAGACAGTTAATTACCATTCCTGTAGCCTTATTCTTCCTATTATTTATCTCTCCAAGGCTAACAGTGTTTATGATATCGGTTATTCCTGTAGTTGCTTTAATAGGAATATTCTTTGGAAAATACATTAAAAAACTGTCTAAACTAGCTCAAGATGATATTGCGGAAGCCAATGGAGTTGTAGATGAAACTTTGCACGGAATAGCAAGTGTTAAAGCCTATGCCAATGAATTTTTTGAAATAGCCCGATATAAAAAAAGTATTGATAGCTCTGTTAATACTTCGATCAAAAACTCTAAATGGAGAGGTGTTTTTATTGGACTAATTATGTTTGCTGCAGGTTCCGCGATTGTATCTATTATATGGTATGGTTTGCACATGGTACAATTACACCAAGTAGATCCTGCTACTGGAATATCTTTAGGTGAGTTAACCTCATTTGCTATATACTCTGCTTTACTTGGAGTTTCTTTTGGTGGTAGCGCTGAGTTATATGCTAAACTTCAGAAAGCAATCGGTGCTACTGAACACCTAATGGATATTTTAGAAGAAGACACTGAGAATATCACTTTAGAAAAAGCCGAACCAATTAACATTGAGGGAAATATAGCATTTAACAATGTGTCGTTTTCTTACCCATCAAGGAGGGACATTCAAGTAATAAAAGATATTTCTTTTAAAATAGAAAAGGGGAAACAGATTGCCTTTGTTGGACCATCAGGTGCAGGAAAAACGACTATTGCTGTTTTGCTTTATAGATTTTACAATCCTGAAAATGGAAGCATTAGCATTGATGGAAAAAATGTTGCCGA
>JAJCYN010000123.1 GCA_029262915.1 Flavobacteriales bacterium | reverse complement strand
AATGAATTGGCAGTAAATAAATTTGACGATAACTTATCCTAATAAACCATGATAAACTTTTAACTTAATAATATAATTATCAAAATGAATTAATATTTTTTTCTGTTGAAGAGTGAAATGACAGCGCAGGAGGAATACAGTAGTGACATCTAAAGAATATATCGAGCAAGTAATTGCTATTGGACACGGTTTTTATGATATTCACCAAAATGATGATATCTGGTGGATAAAAGTTGCACCATTTTTCTACAGACCTGTTGATGTGATGCAAACAATTGAAATCGGCCAGGCAAAACCCAAACCACATAAAGCCCTTTTAGGTTATTGCCACATGCTAACCAATAATAATAACGCGAATAAAACTTGGTCAATGCTTTTTTTAAGTGAACTAAAGTTAAATAGCTTTGAAATAAAAAGTCTCTCATCTTCAGCAAGAGCGCAGGTACGAAAAGGATTGCGTTTGAATGATATTAAGAAAATTGATAATATTGAACCATTATTAGAAGATATGAGAGAAATTTGCATATCTAAGGCGCAGCGTACACAACATGGGAGACCTCCTGAGTATTATAATGATAAGTGGAAAAAAGAAATAATGAAAGAGTTCAGTGTTGATAAAAACGCTAAAGACAGGTGGGGTGCATTCCATCAAGGTTCATTAATTGCATTTATGAATACTGTGCTCGTTGAAGGTACAATGTTCATTTCCTTCGCAGCAAGCCATACTGATCACTTAGACAAATGTCCGAATGATGCTCTTATATTTACAATTTTAAACAATTGCAGGGAAATGAAAGAATGTAAGAACGTTCAATTTGGGGATTGGAGCGATGTTCCTTCTCTCAACAAGTTTAAGCAAAAATTCTGTTTTGAAAAGGTGGATTTTCCAGTATATGCCAAATACAGCATTTTTATTCCAATAGCAAAGAATATGCAGAAATTCATACAGCAATTCCGGAAGATAATAAAAAAATAAACTCTTACCTTTATCATAAAGAAATTAATAAACATGCTTACAATTAGAGTAACACTATGCCTGGATTAAGTTTTTTGTACAGTTTTAAAAAAGATTTGTTAGTGGATAGTAGTGCTTTCCTGAAGGCATTGAATTCTGCTAATAGAAATAAGAGATGCAGTGAGCGTTTATGGTTGAATGGTAAATTTTACCAATTAGGTTCTTCATCATATGCCGAATATCCGTTAACCTCATTTGAAGATGATAGTTTTATCATTTTTATAGAGGGCAAACTCTATGACAAGCAAAATGAAGAAGCAAAAGAGAATTTATTTAATCTTGCCAGGATGATATCCTCATCAGATGAAGATGATTGTAATAAAATCAAAGAATGGTTGTTAAGCAGTGATGGTGATTTTCTCATCTTTATCTTAAATAAAATATCTAATGATATATATTTCATTAATGATGCACTTAGTCGACTGCCAGTTTACTTATACAGGGATAATAATCAATTTATTATTTCGAGAGAGCAGAGGTTTATTATAAACCGTCTGGAGAGTATTAAATTTGATCAAATGTCTATTGCTCAGACTCTGCTGTTTGGATATGCATTAGGTAACAGGACTCTAATTGAAAATATATATCGAATCGGACCATCCAGTCTTATAAAAATAAATACAACATCGTCTGAAATTATTTCAATCAACCTTCATACCTTCAATTTTGAGAAAAAGGATCACAACAGGAAAATCGAAACAAGTGTAAATGAACTTGTTTCACTTTTCATTAAAGCTTGCAAAGACAGGGCCAACTCTATAAAGAGCAATAAAACTATCCTTTCTCTAAGCGGAGGGCTGGATTCCAGGTCTGTCGCTGCAGGCTTATTTAAGGAAAAGTGTTTTTTTTCTACGGTTACTCGACTTAGCTATGACAAAAGAGAAAGCGCAGATGCAAAACTGGCAAAAAAAATAGCTGGTACATTTCGTGTGGATTGGCATGATATTTTTCTCGCCCCCCCTAAAGGCAAAGATGTATTATCCCTGCTAAGAATCAAAAATGGCTTAAATTATCTCGGCATGAGGAATCAAATACCTTTTTTTGAAGAAACAATTAAATCTCATGGGACCAATATCACCTTCTTTTCCGGTGATGGAGGAGACAAGGTATTCCCTGTACTCAAGCCAAGTAAAAATATACGGGATATTGAGTCGTTGGTTCACTACGTTCTTTCTAATAACCAAAGAATCTCTTTAGATCAAGTATCGAATTTAACTCGTACCAAGAAGGAAGATATCATTAGTGAACTCAGGAGCCATTTATTATCATATCCTGAAAATGACTTTAATTATAAGTATGTGCATTTTACAGTCTATGAAAGAGGTTTTAAATGGCTTTTTGAAGGAGAAGATCGGAACAGACAATTCTTTTGGAGTGTAGCGCCTTTTTTCTCCATAAATTTTTTCAATTATGGAATGAATTGTCCCGATAGCCTAAAAGCAAACTATAAACTATACCGTGAATTTCTTCTTAAATTGTCCCCTGAAGCAGCCGCTATTACTAATAAAGATTGGGGATTCTCCATCTTGTCAAAAAAGAGAAGTTTAAAAATGATTATAGATTCATGCAAATTGCTAGTTCCAAGAAAACTTAAAAATGCATTGAAAAAACATATATCAAAAGACCGAATTGATCAAGGATCATCAATTGCTAATTGTTTACTTGATCAAATAAAGGCTTGCGATGAAATTAATAGCTATATATCGATAAAATCAATAATGTCTCTAATGCCTGATTTGAACAAAACTCAAATTGATTATTTATTCACTATTACATCAATTATCGATGATGTGACATCTAAACATAGTGTGTTAGAGAAGTATGCTGAGGCTGAATTCAAGTAACGCTCTGTAATAAAAAGAAGATTGTATAATTACATATACTTGCCAACAAATAATTCTCTGTACATTAATTACTTCCGATGAAATATCCCTCTAAAATTAAAATACTTACGCTATCACATATGTATCCCAATAAAATCAAACCTAATTATGGTAATTTTATTCATAATCAAGTAAAACATCTTACTACATTAGGATGTGACATTAGAGTCATTTGTCCTGTACCTTATGCTCCAAGCTTTCTGAAGGTCAAAGCAAAGTGGAGATATTACGGAGAAATACCTTCTTTTGATGTCATTGACAACATTCCAATATATTATCCACGATACATAACTCCACCCGGACATTGGTTTCACGGCCTTGCCGGATATAGTATGTACAAATGCATTAAGAATAAAGTCGACTCTATTCTTCATGACTTCACCCCTCATATTATTCACACTCATACTGCCACCCCAGATGGATATACAGGGCTACTATTAAAGAAGAGATATAAGATTCCCATGGTTTGCAGTCTGAGAGGCAGCGATATTAATCTCTATCCATTCCGTGATAAATTAACCATGTTTATAACAAAGAAAGTGCTGTCAAACGCTGATCAGATAATAAGTGTTAGTCATGCCTTAGAGAAAACTGCAGAAGAGATCGTAATGCCTTTAAAACAGATAAGGGTTTTGCATAACGGCTGCGATTTTATTAATAATTCCTTTAAAGAAGACGATCGTGTAAAGATCAGAAAAAATATAGGAATTTCTGATAATGAATCAGTCATTATATTTGTAGGAGCTCTTATGAGAGATAAAGGTGTTTATGAATTAATAAATGCTTTCACTAAAATAAGTGCTAAGCATCCTGCTGTACAGCTGATTATATTGGGAGAAGGGCCCGAAAATAATAGTTTAAATAAAATAATAAGCAATAATAGATTGAATAATAAAATACATTTAATAGGGAGTCACCCACATGATGAAGTATACCTGTGGTTGAAAGCATCTGACCTTTTTGTTCTTCCGACATATAACGAAGGCCTTCCTAATGCTTTACTTGAGGCTATGGCTTGTGGCTTACCGGTAATTGCAAGTAAAGTCGGTGGCATACCTGAGGTAGTCAAAGACGGGGAAAATGGTATACTTATAGCTGCTAAAAATGCTGGTGCCTTATATCAAGCGCTTGATCAAATGTTGCTGAATGTTAACCTGTCTAAGGGAATGGGAAAGAAGGGTAAAGAACTTATTGAAAATGAATTTACCTGGGAAAGTAATGCTAAGAAGATGACTGATCTTTACGAAAGCCTTACCTGTTTCAACTAATGTAAGTTCATCATATAACAAC
>JAJCYN010000122.1 GCA_029262915.1 Flavobacteriales bacterium | reverse complement strand
GAAGTTTAAAGAAGGAATTGGAGTAGAAGTAAAACCGATTAATCGTTTTAAATACACCGAACCAGAAGAAGTTGGAATACATTTTAAAGACTTATATCAAATAGATTCAATCGCGGAAAATGGAATTAAAGAACATGCCTATCCAGGTTGCCAGGTTTTAATAGCTAGAAAGGGTAAAGTGGTTTATAATAAATCATTTGGACATCATACCTATGAGAGAAAGAGAGTAGTTTTAAACTCTGATATATATGATTTAGCATCTATTACTAAAATAAGTGCCTCTGTACTTTCTATTATGAAGCTGAAGGATGAAGGTAAGTTTAACTTGGATTTAAACTTATGTGATTATTTAGATGAGTTAATTCCAGATTCTTCTGTTTACATTAATCTTAATTTAAGGGAGATTTTAGCACACCAATCTGGGTTACAGGCTTGGGTGCCGTTTTACTTAAAAACTATGGTTAAAGGAGTTCCTAGGTATGATATTTATAGTCTTGATTCATCAGTTACATATCCATACAGAGTAGCTAACAAATTTTATATCAATAAAGATTATCCCGATACTATTTATCAACGTATTTTAAGAGGGCCGGTTAAAGAGAAGAAGTACCGATATAGCGATTTGGGATATTATTTTATGATGAAGATAATAGAAAAGCAAACAGGGGAGCCTCTAGAAGATTATGTTGGAAAAATATATGCTAATATGGGAATGACCACAACTGGTTATATGCCTCGTGAACGATTTGATATTGATAGAATTCCGCCAACAGAATATGATATGATTTTTAGAAAACAATTAATTAAAGGGGATGTTCATGACCCTGGTTCTGCAATGCTTGGTGGAGTAGGTGGTCATGCAGGAGTTTTCTCTAATGCCAATGATTTAGCAAAACTAATGCAAATGTATTTGAATGGAGGAACTTATGGAGGAGTTCGTTATGTGAAAGACACCACTTTAAGTGAATTTACAGAATGCCAGTTTTGTAGTGAAGGAAAAGAGAATAGAAGAGCAGCTGGTTTTGACAAACCTTTTTTACAAGGTTATGGTGGTCCAACTTGTGATGGTATTTCACAAAGAAGTTTTGGCCATACTGGTTTTACAGGAACAATGGCTTGGGCAGATCCAGATGAAGAGATTGTCTATATATTCTTATCAAACAGAGTTTATCCAGATGCGGATAACAAGAAATTATTGAAGATGAATATCAGAACAAATATTCAACAAGTAATTTATGATGCTATAAAAAAAGGAAAAAATGGAAAGGCTAACTGACAATGAAATTGATTACAACCTTACAGTTTTAAAAGGCTGGTCGTTAGATGATAATAGAATTATTAAAAATGTTGTATTCAAAAATTTTAAGGAAGCTATTGCTGCAATGGTAAAAATAGGAGAAGTAGCAGAAGAATTAAATCATCATCCAGATTGGTATAATTCGTATAATAAGTTGAATATTAAATTAAGCACACATGATGCTGGAGGCATAACAATGAAAGATTTTGAATTGGCAGAAAGGATTGAAGAAATTTTAAACGCATCAAAACAAAAACGACCGAGACTGAACTCTTAAGGCATTTTAGCTAGCTTCTAGAAAACCATTTCTGCTATTATCTGTAAAAGAATTAATATGGTTTAAGATATCTACACTAAAATTTGAGTAGTAGTGATTCCTATTGTCCATAGATTGTATTACACCATTGTAGTTAGTATATTCTGGTGAAAGGAAATAAATCTTGGCATTTTTAAAGTTCATTTTAATGGATTTGATAATGGTTGAATAATTGTTGTCATTAAAATATTGATCAATAATAATAATATTGGGATCGTAGCTTTTTAATTCAGTTAAATTTAATTGGTCAAAGGCAAAATCTATATTAAAATCATTAGGAGATAAATTGATATAATTAGCTAAATAACTTTGGTTTGAGTTACTAATGAAACAAAATTTTCGGGATTTATTTGTGGCTCTTTTCATGGAATATTAAAGTTTCTTGATTTCTATTATTAAAACGATTTAGTACCCTTAATGGTTGATTTAAATTACAATTTGTATATTTATTGAACATAACAATAGACTATATATGGATAGAAAAGCACATTTAATGTTTTGTAAAAAATGCTCTAAACGAAATTTTTCTAGAGAAAAAGGAATAGTTTGTAGCTTAACAGGAGAACAAGCAGATTTTGATGGGTATTGCTCAGATTTTGATGAAGATACAGTTGAAGCTGATAAAATGAAAAAATATGGAGCATCGGGTTATCTTAATAATGGTTCAGTAGGAGGTTGGGTAAGGTTTGCTAATTTTATTGTGGATAGAATTGTCCATGTAGGAATTGTTTTTGTTATCGCTTTTTTTCTTGCAGCGGCAAATGTAGATTTTATATATAATCTGAATAAGATAGAAGAAATACTCTTTGAATGGTCTATTTATGTAGTGTATTATATTCTTTTTGAATACAATTTTCAAACTACTTTAGGAAAATTAATAACGGGAACTGTTGTTGTTGATTTGGAAGGAAATAAACCCACTTTAAAAGCAATAGTTGGCCGTAGCTTTAGTAGAATAGTACCTTTTGATGCATTTTCTTTTTTGGGAGCAGAAACACTTGGTTGGCATGATACTTGGTCAAATACGAGAGTAGTAAAGAAAAGTAGCGTAAAAAAGAACATCGATTTTGGTGATGATATTTTAGATGAGGCACTTTTTAAAGAACAATAAAATAATTGGAATAAAATTTGTTGAGGTTTTGCTATCTAAAAAATAATTTTATGAAAAATAGTATTGTTTTACTAATTGCTTTTATAGTAACGCTTAATTCCTTTTCTCAAAATAAAGACGAGTTATTTGATGTTTATAATGTGAGGAATGAGGAGGATGGTTCTACGGTAGTGTATGCAACTAACCGCTATTTATGTGATGAATCTGTTCTGATAACGTTTAATGCACTTAAAAATATGAAGGCAGACGTTGAACTTCCTTACAGAACAGTGGTGCCAGCTGGAGCAAAGGAGTATAAATTGTTTACATTAACCATAAAGAATCCAACTAAAGGGAGCCAGTTAGGATATATAACCAAGTTCTGTCACGGTAATGCATTTGATGGGAAACACGACAATAAATACATTTATACAATTCCTTATCAGGAAGGAGAACAATATTCTGTAGGGCAAGCTTATGGAGGTAAGTTTTCTCATTTTATGAAAGGAAAAACACATGCTATAGATTTTACTATGGATGAAGGAACGCCAATTTGTGCAGCTAGAGATGGAGTAGTTATTTTTGTTAAAGCCGATTCTGATAAACATGGAAAAACCTATAAATACCAAGAGTATGGTAATTACATTACCATTTACCATAAAGATGGAACAATGGCAAATTACTTTCACATTAAAAAGAAAGGAAGCAAAGTTAAGGTAGGGGACAAGGTTAAAGCGGGAGAAGTTATTGCATTAAGTGGTAATACCGGTTGGTCTTCAGGGCCACATTTGCATTTTCAAGTATTTTCTTTTGATGAAAAAATGGAAGTAAAGAGTATTCCTACAAAGTTTCGTCAAGAAGAAGGTAAAGCTGTTCTTTTAAAAGTATCTCAAACAGGCTATAAATCGGTTTATTAACAATTTTGTGCGTTGGTGTTTAATAGTGCTAAACTAATGCAATTTACAGAGTGTTACCAACTATATTTTATTTATTAAAGAACATTTTTCAAATCTTGTCTTCCAATTATAGCCATAATTTCTACTATGTTACCATTTACTTTGTAATAAAGGGTATCTGAACCACAAGCACAACGTCTATATCCTATTTTTATAAAGTCAACTGACTCAAATGAAAATGGTCGTTGAGCAATAATATCGAAATACTCAAAAAATGAATCAAAATATTTGCCAGCTTGGATTGTCCCAAATTTCTTGATTCCGTAATGATGAATTCTTATTAATTTATTCATTTCATAATGGTTTTTCCACCAATTTGGTAATTTCAATCCTACAGATTCATAGAACGAAATTTATTTGTCTAAATCGATAACATTTATTGTGACGTTCGAGTTAGTAATTATTATTGTTTATTATAATTCTTCTACTAATTCCTTTATTTGTTCTAACATTTCATTCAATCCGTTTTCTGAATGTTGTTGACTTTCCTTATTTGCAAACCCTTCTTGAGTCCAAGTGAATTTCACCTGAGTTTCAGATAGATTTTCGATTGCATACGTTAC
>JAJCYN010000121.1 GCA_029262915.1 Flavobacteriales bacterium | reverse complement strand
TACCCAAAATGTTATTACAATCATTATAGAGGTGATTAAAAACAAATTTGGGAGGAATAATTCCTTTTTCTTCCCTTATTTTAAGGTTTTTAATTAACTGATCAAATTTCGTTTTAAAAGCATTTAATCTATCAATATAGGCTAAGGCATCTTCCTTGTTTTCAATTTTATGCATATTGAGCATAAAAGAAGGTAATCCAGACTGCATACCGTGCATCTGATTTACAGGATAGCTATAATGACGGTATTTATCAAATTTAATTTTTCGTTCTAATTTTCGTTTAAACAAACGATAAGATAATTCACTTTGTTCATCTAATTTAGAGGTGTCAAATTTTAGAAGTTCTTCTAAGTCTTTTTTTGTTTGCTCCAATTTGTTTAAACTGTGTGCTTCCGAAATATCATCCAATTCACTTTGCCTGTCTTTTCTTCCTAAATTGGAAAGAAATTCTGGAGAATCCATTAAATCTCTTTCAAAAATGGTATTGAACCATGCATTTAATTTTTCAATTTCTTGAGGATCTATTTTTGTCGCCTCTTTTTCTTTGGTAGCAGTTTCTGAGCAGCTTAGCAAAACAACGCAAAAAACGATGGCAAGTATTTGTCTTAAATTCATAAAATAGTAGATTATAAGTTTGGTGGTTCGAAAGTAAGTAAAAATGCTTTGATGGAGAGTTTTCTCACTTTAGTTTCTTCACTCTTCTAAAGTTGGAATCGCAACAAAAAGTCAGACGTTTTTTTAAGAACTATGCTACATTTTTCAGTTTTATTAAAATCTGATTTACTGAAATTTAAAGATTTCACAAATCTGTCCACAAAAAATCGCAGACATTTATAATACATTGATTATTTGTGTATTGCAGTTAATTTATGTGGATCCAAGGCCTGAATTATCGAATTTTTTGAATGAAGATATAACTAGCATTTCACACCTACGTTTCGAATATTAATCTATAACCGATGCCTCTAATGTTTCTGATTTCAATGGAAGGATCGTGTTCCAGTTTCTTTCTTAACTTGGAAACAAATACATCAAGGGTTCTCCCTACATAATCACCCTCATCGCCCCATACTTTGTTAAGAATAGTTTCTCTTTCAACTGTATCGTTAACGGATTTATATAATAAACTCAATAACTCACTTTCTTTACTGGTTAATTCAATGATATTATCAACAAAGGTAAGTGTCATCTTCTTTGGATCATACAGATATGCTCCAATTTCAATTTTTTCATCATTCGTTGGTTGCTTCTTTTTTATATAGGTGTAGATTCCAATTGAAAGAAAGGAAATAATGAATAAGGCATACCATAACAGGTTCGATGCCATTCCTTCTTTTTTTGTGATAAATTGAATGATTATTTCATAACAAGCTTTGGGTTGTTCTCGAGCACTACAGGCTACAACTTCAGTAAAAGGTGAATAAAAAACATCTATTTCGTAACTGTACACGACTTGGTTAGTCTCGCATGCTTCTACTTGAACAAGGTAATTATTATAGGGCAGTCCGACTTTAACAATAGTGTCAATTGTTTTTACAAGGTCATCAGGAAGAAAACTAAAGCTCGAGTCAAATTGAATCCTATATTTATTACCTTCATGAACAATTGGGCGTACGAGAGATATAGAATCATTTGAATGCAACAAAAGCTCATGACCAATTTTTCTCATGATTACTTCTTCACGATTCAATTGAAGTTCGGATTCATACTTTTGGCATCCCTGAAAGGTAAAATATGCTATTCCTAAAATAAATATGAAGATCCATTTTCTCATGTTGTAAATTTATAGTTTTTGCATTTAGTGTACATTCTTTTACAGTCTATTTACATTAATTTACACTTGGTTTTCTTTAAACCCTACTCTTCAACATTACATTTGTTCTATAATTAAACTTAATCGATTATGAAAAGAAAAAGAAGTATAATAATTTTTAGTGTAATAATTGCAATGGTAGGATTTGCTGCTTTTGGATTCGTTAATGAATCAACGGTTAATACTACTAATAATGATTTCGAATCTCAAATCGACTCTACTAATAAGGGGTTATCATATTTTGGAATTAATGGAGGGATAAATGTTAATTATAATAATGGTTCTGTGTCACATTTCGTTTCTGCCGATAAAACTGTTAAAAAGAATCGAGAATTATTCTATATGGTTCAAGGAAGCACTATGTACTCTAATAAACAACAATTTTATAGTCGTCCTATTACACAAGAAAAGCTAAAAGGTGCACAATTAATTAGCGATGTAATTGAAAATTATCCTAGCAATTGGATTTCAGCTTATAATTCTGTAGAAATTTCGACAACCATTAATGGAAAAACAGTAAAAGCTATAGGTAAAAATGCAACGCTAACTAAAAGACAAAAACAACTATTTAATACAGCTACTAACATACTTATAAGTGTACAGTATCAGAAGAAAAATGATAACGATCAAGTTCAAAATAGACAAATGAATGTTTTTATGGTAGTTACTCCTGAAAAAGAAGCTGAATATGTTGGAGGTTATTACCAAATGATTGCCTATTTAAAAGACAATAGTTTAGATAAAATTGCTGCAAAGAAATTTACCCATTTACCACAGCCAGCCATATCATTTACTGTTAGTGAGGACGGTACTACCGAAAATGTTAAATTGATAGATACTTCTAGAGATGATGAAATTGATCAATTATTAATAGAATTGATAGAGAAAATGCCAAAATGGTCTCCTGCTAAGAATGTAGAGGGGTTAAATGTTAAACAAGAATTTGTGTTTAATGTTGGTATGGACGGATGCTAAATAATTTCCAATAATTAAAATGTAAAAACCCACTCATGATGAGTAGTTCTTTTGTGGGTCCACCAGGGCCCTTCAGTTTCGCTATCACTTCACTCAGTGTAAACTTCTCGCCCTCCATGTGACGCTAAAATGGAAATATCGAACCAAAACATACAAGAAGATTTATTATTGATCGAGAATTTTGATAGTAAATTATTGAAAGCGAGTTAATTTAAAAATAAGATACAGTGATTTACGATGAATTATGAATTGGTTAGTTACGATCATTTACTACGAGATACGATGAATTACAGGAAATCGTTTTATTTTAAATTCTTTGTTTTGTATGACAAAATGAAAAGTATTATAGCAATTAAAGGCAAAAAAGAGCACTTACTGGCAGATAATGGCACTTGCTGTCAATAAGTGAACATGAGTTTTTTAACTATCTAGTTCTTTGCTCTCAAATATGAATAAACAAAACCTGTGAAGTATGAATTTTAAATACAGAATTAAAGAAAGAATGTTACAGCTACCAATGATAGATTATGAAAAGGTGCGTAAAGAACTCCCTAAACTATTAGGTAAAACATTGAGGACTTTCGATAGGTATTGTAGTATTAAGTTGAATGAATTTACAGATGTTCCAACACAAGATTTAGATATAATCGCTTCATATTTTAATTGCACAGCCAATGAGCTTAAAAATTATGTTATTACCAAAATGGGGGCAATAAAGCATAAGGTTACTTGAGATTATTAGAAGAATCTAAAGACTGCTACCAGCATTAATCCAATCTCTTTTTGAGATTGGATTTTTTTGATTTAATCTCCCATTCCTATAGTCTTTTTTTAACTAAATTAAGACGTCAATCATTTATATAAATTCAAATTCTGTACTTTAGTTATTTCATATATAAAATCTACTTTATGAACTTACACGTCAAAAAAGAATACACACTGAAAAGCACCTTATTAGTACTTATCCTATTCTTAAGTGCAATTGTAAACGGACAAAACCTTGTGCTAGAAGAACATTGGGCACAACCCAACGGAGCAGTTAGAGCCATTGTAAAAGATACAATAAATAACATTGTTTATTTAGGAGGAGATTTTACATCCATTGACCCAACAGAACCCTATGGTGCACAAATAGATGCTGCAACAGGAACCCCTAATTTTAATTTTGCAAACCCAAATGGAACAGTATATGCTTCAATTTCTGATGGTAGTGGTGGATGGTATATTGGTGGAGGTTTTTCTATGGTTGGAGATAGTGTTCGCAATAGAATTGCTCACATTAATGGTGCAGGGCAAGTAACCGCCTGGAACCCCAATGCAGATGGTTTTGTTGTCTGCCTCGCTCTTTCAGGGTCTACCGTTTATGCAGGAGGAAATTTTTCAATAATTGGCGGGCAAGCCAGAAATAGAATTGCTGCGTTAGATGCGACTACAGGGCTCGGTACCACTTGGAACCCCAATGCAAGTGGTGTTGTTTCGTCTCTTGCTGTTTCAGGGACTACGGTTTATGCAGGAGGAGATTTTATAACAATTGGCGGGCAAGCCAGGAATAGAATTACTGCGTTAGATGCGACTACAGGGCTCGCTACCACTTGGGACCCCAATGCAAGTGGTAGTGTTTGGTCTCTTGCTGTTTCAGGGTCTACCATTTATGCAGGAGGAAATTTTTCAACAATTGGCGGGCAAACCAGAAATAGAATTGCTGCGTTAGATGTGACTACAGGACTCGCTACTACTTGGAACCCCAATGCAGATAATC
>JAJCYN010000120.1 GCA_029262915.1 Flavobacteriales bacterium | reverse complement strand
TTTAGGAAACTACTATTCTATCCATTGAACTACGGGGCCAAAATTTTAGCAAAAGTATAAAAAGCCATACAAAATAGTAATTCAACGTTACTTTTATTTAACTCTGATTTAACTTTTGTTTCAACTTGTTCTTTATATCTTTGCCTGCTATGTCAAAAGTATTGTTGAGTTTAGAAGATGATTTTGATTTTATATTGATAGGTATTAGCTGTCATACTAAAGACTATCGCTTGTGTTGGAAACTTAATAAAGTACTTAATAGTGATTTAGTTAGAACTAAAGATTTAGAAATAAGTAGAAAAGGTGAGGTTACTTCTTTTTCATTTTATGAGTTTATTGATGAAGATAATTATTTAGAATATTACTTAATATCTAATCTCGGGAATAACGGGTATTTAATTTCAGAACAAAAAAAAGTAGATTTTTTTTTAATGCTAAAAGGAAATACATCCGCAAATCAAATACAAGACTTTATTTGTAAAATAAACTCACTATCATTAGTTTTAACTTCTTTTAAAATTGATCCTACACAATTAAAATCAAAACAAAATTTATTATTTTAATGAATAGAAAAACGAAAATAGTAGCAACAATTGGCCCCGCTACCGAATCTAAAGAAATGCTAAAAAAAATTATTACTAGTGGTGTCAATGTATGCAGAATAAATTTTTCTCACGGCTCTCACAAAGACCAAGAAAAAGTTATTCAGAATATCCGTGAAATCAATAAGGAGCTAGGATTATTCACTGCAATTTTAGCTGACTTACAAGGGCCTAAAATTAGGGTTGGAAAAATGAAAGATAATAGTATTGAACTGATAAACAATAATGAGATCATCTTTACTACTAAAGAATGTCTAGGCGATCATAAAAAAGTTTACATCAGCTATCAAGATTTTCCAAAAGATGTTTCTGTTGGAGAATCTATTTTACTTGATGATGGTAAACTTAACTTAGAAATAAAAAGCACTAACAATAAAGATGAAGTGGTTGCTATTGTTAAGCACGGAGGAATTCTATCTTCAAATAAAGGAGTAAATCTTCCAAATACGAAAATATCTTTACCATCGTTAACTAAAAAAGATCTTGAAGATTTACAGTTTGCTTTAAAAATGGATGTTGCATGGATTGGATTATCTTTTGTAAGAAGTGCTAAAGATATTATTGCTTTAAAAAAGATCATTAGCAAAGCAAAAAGTAATGTGAAAGTTATTGCAAAAATTGAAAAACCTGAAGCCATAAAAGGAATTGATGAAATAATAGATGCTACAGATGCAATAATGGTTGCACGTGGAGATTTAGGGGTTGAAATTCCTTTTCAAGAAGTTCCCCTTGCTCAAAAAATGATTGTAAAAAAATCGATGAAAGCTTCTAAACCAGTAATTATTGCAACTCAAATGATGGAGAGTATGATAGATAATATTACTCCAACCAGAGCAGAAGTAAATGATGTTGCCAATGCTGTTTTAGATGGTGCTGATGCTGTTATGCTAAGTGGCGAAACGTCTGTTGGTAATCATCCTGTAGTAGTAATTGAAGCAATGGATAAAATAATTAGGGATGTTGAAACTGATGATAGCTTATATCATTATGAGTATCCTCCAAGCGAAGATAATATGGATAGATATATAACTGATTCTGTTTGTTTTAATTCATGTAGATTGGCTCAACGTGTAAATGCAAGTGGAATTGTTACGATGACTTTTTCTGGCTATACAGGTTTTAAGATTGCTAGCTTTAGGCCCAAAGCAGGGATTTTTGTTTTTACTGGAAATGAGGGGATATTAAATATGCTCAGCTTGGTATGGGGAGTTAACGTTTTTCTTTACAGTAAGTTTGTAAGTACTGATCATACTATTGCAGATATAAAATACATTCTAAAAAAAGAAAAATGTGTTAAAAAAGGTGAGTTAATCGTAAATATAGCTAGTATGCCAATTGCCGAGAAAGGACAATCTAATATGATGAAGTTAAGTTATATTGAATAATGAAATATTAATTTTTAAACCCAAAAACAATGCCTATAAACGTAACATTATTAAAAGAAATTGCTGAAGTAGCTGGAGCTCCAGGGCACGAACAACGGATTAGAGAAATTGTATTACGTGAAGTGAAACCTTTGGTTGATGATATTACTGTTGACAATATGGGTAATGTTTATGCTATAAAAAAAGGTAAAAATGATAAGCGGGTTATGATTGGTGCCCACATGGATGAAATTGGCTTTATTGTTACACATATTGATGATAATGGCTTTGTACGGTTTCATACCCTTGGTGGTTTTGACCCAAAAACATTAACAGCCCAACGGGTTATTATACATGGTACAAAAGATGTTATTGGGGTAATGGGTTCTAAACCGATTCATGTTATGAGTGCAGAAGAAAAGGCTAAACTTCCTAAGACAACTGATTATTTTATTGATTTAGGGATGGATAAAGAAGCTGTTAAAAAAATAGTAAGTATTGGTAATCCAATTACTCGAGAGAGAGGATTAATTGAAATGGGTAATTGTGTTAACTGTAAATCTTTAGATAACAGATTAGCCGTATTTATTTTAATAGAATCATTAAGAACATTAAAAGACCAAGACGTACCATATGATATTTATGGGGTTTTTACTGTTCAGGAAGAAGTAGGAGTTAGGGGTGCAAATGTAGCTGCTTTAGAAATTAAACCGGATTTTGGATTTGGTTTGGATACAACAATTGCTTTTGATGTTCCTGGTGCTAAGCCTGAAGAAATGATTACAAAATTAGGAGATGGTACGGCAATAAAAATAATGGATAGTTCTACTATTTGTGATTACCGTATGATAAAATATATGGAAAATATTGCCGATAAATACAAAATAAAAACCCAAAAAGAAATTTTAACCGCTGGTGGAACTGACACTGCGGGAATTCAAAGAATGAATCCTGGTGGAGCTATTGCTGGTGCTATTTCAATACCAACAAGGCATATACATCAAGTAATCGAAATGGCAAATAAGGATGATATTAGAGGTAGTATAGATTTGTTAACAAATTGCTTATTAGAACTGGATAGTCATAACTGGGAATTTTAATTGTATGTCTTTAGCTTCTCCTTAATCTCTTCTAAGCGAGCTAGTTTGTTTTTTCTTCTAAGTTCTATGGCTGTTTTTGTGAAATAGGTATGTGCTTCTAAAAATTTAACTTGTAACTCATCCCAAGACTTATCTGTTTTTATGATGTCTCTTTCCATTAATTCGCGTTTCAATTTATTCGCAATAACGTGAAATTCATCTCCTCCTAAATAATCTAAATCCGCATCACAAATAATTTGTTGTAAATGAGTTTTAGGTTTTTGAGGGACTTTAGTTGCTTGAATTAATCTTCCAATTTTATCAATTTGTTCTTGAGTATAACCAAACCTAGGTAATACTTCCTGAGCTAATGCAGCTCCTATATCTTCGTTATTTGCATATTGATGTACAAATCCTGCATCGTGGTATAATGCAGCTGTTTTCAATAAGAAAATATCATCACCCTCTATTCCTTCCATTAATGCCAAACGTTCAAC
>JAJCYN010000119.1 GCA_029262915.1 Flavobacteriales bacterium | reverse complement strand
ATTAACAAAATAACCGTTAGCCCTAAAAACGCTTTGACAGCAACAGAATACCTCAAGGGGATTAAAAATGGAAATAGAGCAATTTTAAGTAAATCCATCACTTTAATAGAGAGTTCTCTCCCTCAACATCAAAAAATTGCTGAAGAATTGATAGAAATGTGTCTTCCTTTTTCGGGTAATTCTATTAGAATTGGTGTTACAGGTGTTCCTGGGGTAGGAAAAAGTACATTTATTGAAGCCCTGGGTACTTATTTAATTGATAAAAAGTGTAAAAAAGTAGCCGTTTTAGCAATTGACCCAAGTAGTAAAAAAAGTGGCGGTAGTATTTTGGGGGATAAAACCAGGATGAATAACTTATCTGTAAATGATAATGCTTTTATACGACCTTCTCCTTCTTCTGGTACTTTAGGTGGTGTTGCAAAAGCTACTAGAGAAACTATAATTTTATGTGAAGCCGCTGGATTTGATACTATTTTAATTGAAACAGTTGGTGTTGGACAATCAGAAATTGAAGTAAAATCTATGGTGGACTTCTTTTTATTATTGATGCTCCCAGGTGCTGGCGATGAATTACAAGGAATTAAGCGAGGAATAATGGAAATTGCAGATGGTATTTTTATTAATAAAGCAGATGGTTCAACCATTGAGAAAGCAAACCTGGCTATCCGAGAATATAAAAATGCAATACACCTATTTCCTGTTAACGAGAATGAATGGATACCTAAAGTTTCATCTTGTTCTGCTCTTGAAAACAAAGGAATAACTAATATTTGGGAGGTTATTGAAAGCTTTGCAGATCTTACCACATCTAATGATTCTTTTATCCAAAATAGAAAACAACAGGCTAAATTTTGGCTGGAGCATACCATTAATTCTTCCATTACTGAATTGTTCTATTCTAATGAAAAAGTGAAAAATAGAATGAAAGAATTAGAGCAGCAAGTTATGGAAGGCAGAATCAGCCCATTTAAAGCTGCAAGAGAATTACTAATTATTTTTAAAGCCAATTAAATTATTTTTAAATTATCATGCTAACTTTGTAGCACTAAAATTTAGCTATGCGATTAATTGTATTTACACTCCTCTTCTTATTTGTTAATGCACTGATTTCTGCTCAAGATACAGCTCCAAGCTCTGAAACAAAAACAAACAAAGGAAGGCTATATGTTTTTTGGGGATGGAACAGAGGTTGGTATTCCGATTCTGACATCCACTTTAAAGGTGATAGTTATGATTTTAAGTTAAATGATGTTAAAGCGCAAGACAGGCAATCTAAATTAGGGTTAGACCCTTTTCTTAACCCTAGTAATATAACCATTCCTCAAACCAATTTTAGATTGGGTTATTTTATTAATGATAAAATTGATATTTCTATTGGTGTTGACCATATGAAATACGTTATGCCTAGAGGACAAGACTCCAGAATAACAGGAACGATAAATGACAGCACTAAATACGATGGAACATACACAGATGATGACTTTATTATTGCCGAGGATTTCTTGAAATTTGAGCATACCGATGGGTTAAACTATATAAATGTAGAAATAACTAGAAACGATGATTTACTAAAACTATTAAAGGTAACTATGGATCCTAATAAGGTTCAGGTAAATACGTTGATAGGTTTTGGCTTGGGAGCTTTAATGCCAAAATCTAATGTTACCTTATGGAATAATGAGAGAAATGATGAATTTCATTTTGCAGGTTACGGTTTTGCTGCAAAAGTTGGTTTAAATATTACCTTTTTTAAATACTTTTTCTTGAGAAGTGAATATAAAGGTGGTTTTATAGATATGCCAGATATCAGAACTTCTCCTGACCCATCAGATACTGCAGAACAACATTTTCTCTTTACTGAGTTAGATTTTGTATTTGGAATAACGATTAATCCGTTTAATTAAGGTTTATTGATAAACTATCTTTTGGGTAAATGGTTCATTTCCGCCTAATACTCTTACTAAATAAATGCCTTTAGGATAGCCAGAAACATTAATTACTGTCTTATTTTCTAACATAATTTTATCCAATACTTTTTTACCCATTAAATCATATACTGCTACAAGAGAATTGGTATTAACCTCTTCTAACTCAATAATAAACTGACCATTATTAGGGTTGGGATAAATTGAAACAGCTGGTTTGTCTTGATTTACAATAAGTTGTTCATTTTCAATGTCATTAGGCTTACCTCCATTATTTCCTATTCTTAAGTTACCACCTCCTGTACACGAAAATGTATATGCCCTGAACATACTGTTTCGCTCAGCTTTAAAACCTGGAAAAAGAATAATTTGTTCGGTGGCTTTAAATACTGCACTTGCCCCTCCGACTACAACAACAGGTACTCCACAAAGGCCTCCAGAGAATATACTACCACTTGGGGCAGAAGCTACAACAATATTAGCACCAGTAGTATTATCATAAACCCCTGTACCATTATTACCACAGGCTGTACTTCCAGAACTAGGAAATGGAACAGGAACTCCAACGGCATCCCATGCCTGGCTAACTGTTTGAGCTTCTACAGAACATAAACCAAATAAATCTTTTGCGGCTTGTAAGGTTAATTGGCGAGCATCTTCATAATCTGTATCTGGAGTGAAGTAAACCGTTTGAGCGTGATAAACGATATCGGCAGCTTTATCTATTCCTATTCCATTAATACCAATAGTTATACCATCATCAAACACAAAGCCATGATCATTAATCCCATCTGTTAAACTACTTCCGTCTGACAATAAATAAAACCAATGGTTCATTACTCCTGACCTTACACGGGTACCTCCATTATTAAAATCGAATGCCCCATATGTATCAGCAGTTGGAGTCCAAAGTGGAAAAGATGATTGATCAAATCCAAATCCTTTTGGATCTCTCATTGATCTTGTAGCATCATATAATGGACTCGCTACACTCGTAGTTGCTTCTTCACCTAAAAGCCAATGGTCTTTATCTGTATC
>JAJCYN010000118.1 GCA_029262915.1 Flavobacteriales bacterium | reverse complement strand
CTGACTATGCAATAGCTACTTCTGGCATTGCAGGACCAACTGGAGGAAGTGATGAAAAACCAGTTGGTACGGTATGGATTGCAGTAGCTACTCCAAATGGTGTAAGTTCAAAAAAACAGTTGTACGGTAAACAGCGAGAGGTAAACATTGAACGAGCCGCTATTGCGGCCTTAGGAATGTTAAGGAAAGAACTATGATTTTTCGTTTAACGACCCGGCTATGGTTAGTGTGGGATTGAAATGCGATAGTTTTCAATTCCGCACGTAGCTAAATCTTTGTATTTTGTTTTTAACTTAATTTTTTTAAAAGCTAAATCAAAGATTTAGCGGTGTTTATTAATTGCTCTTAACTTTTAGTTTACGACTAAACCCCACATTAACTATAGCTCTTGTTGGGTGTTCGTTTTTATTTTAAAAATATTACCGTAAATATAAGCATACTGAAATGATAATTTCTTAATCCATTCTTTACCTGATGTATTTCCAATATGTCCACTACCAATATCTGTTTTGAATAAAATACTATTATTACCAGTATTGTATTCTCTCAATTTTGCTACATACTTTGCAATTTGCCAGACAGGAGTTTGGTAATCATTTGAACTTGCTATAAATAGTAGGTTTGGATATTTTTGTTTTTTAATATTTTGATAAGGAGAGTAATTTTTAATGCATTTATAAACCTCTTCATCTTTTGGGTTTCCCCATTCTTTATACTCATCAGTTGTTAAAGGCAAAGAGTCATTCATCATTGTTGTTAAAACGTCTAAATAGGGGTGGTCTAAAATAACAGTATTAAATAATTCAGGTCTTCTGTTAATTACAGTACCCATAATTAATCCTCCTGCGCTATTTCCATAACCAATAAGCTGTTCAGTGCTGGTGAATTTCTTTTTAATTAAATATTCAGTACAAGTAATATAATCATTGAAAGAGTTTTCTTTATCTAATAGTTTACCATCTAAATACCATTGCTTACCCATTGTTATGCTTCCTCTAATGTGAGCGTAAGCACTAGTAAAACCATCGTTTAATAAAATGGCATCTTCTGAGCTAAAATCATTTCCTGTGGGATAATTACCATAAGCACCGTAGGCTTTTAAAATTAGTCCTTTGTGTTTCTTTTTAGGAGAAATACTTTTAGTTAATGTTATAGGGATTTTTCTACCGTCTTTAGATTTAGCCCACAGTCTTTCTGTTTTAAAATATCGCGGGTTAATACCTCGTTTAATCTTAGTTACCTTTGTTTTGGTTAAAACTACATTAGATAAATCAAATTCAAGTTGAGCAAGAGGCGTTCTCGGATTGGAGTAGTAAATTTTAATTTTATCTTTTTCTGTAGATTGGAAATTTGCGCTAAATATTTTGTTTTTAAAATCTATAGTTTGCCATTTTGAATCCCCTTTTCCTTTGTGTTTTATTTCAAGATAAGAGTTTTGGTATGTCTTTATAACAAAAGAGTTTTTTGTGATTACATAGTCTATTATTAACACATCTTTTTCGTGAGGTATAATTTCTGTCCAAGAATTGTTATCTGTTAAAAGTAATACTTTGTTGTTAATTGCATTTTTGTTAGTCATCATATAAATATGATTATCAAACTCTTTCACAGTATAAGTGACTCCAGTTTCCCTTTCTTTTAATAACTGTAGGAATGGGTTGTTATCTTCTTTTTTGATAAGATAAATTTCACTTTCGTCCTTTGATTCAATTGTACAAATGATGTAGCTTTTGGAGTTGGACAAAGAAATATCAAAGGTTAAATCTTTTTCAAATAAGACTAGGGAGTCCTTTTTAGCATTCAGATTTCGTTGAAATAGTTTATCGCTGCGTTTTAGCTTATTGGTTTTAGTGTACATTAAAGTTGAATCGCTAAACCATTCGTAACTATAAACATCGGAAATGCTATCAAGGATTGTAGTAGTTCCTTTAGGTTGAATAATCAAATTATTACTTAATCCGCCATCATTGGTGTAGGTAATTCCAACTGTGTTATGGTACGACTTTACGTACGTGATAAAACAGTTTTTTCGACTGTCTTGAAATTTTGTTAAATTGAAAATGGGAGTTCTATTAATAGTGTCTTTATATTCGTAAAGGATTAAATTACCCACAGAATCTTCATCGTATATTAGGTTTCCCTTATTGTATCGTTTATTAATAGTCGAAGTATCTTTTGGGTAAAAATTATTCAATGCATTGAAATAGTTTTTTTGATAATTTTTATTTGGTATTATGTAATTGTTCGCAAATTCATTCTCTTTTTCAAGATAACTGTAAAGTGCTGTTTGTTGTGTTGAATCTGCAAACCATTGATAATTGTCGGTTAATTTTTCTGTAGGATAATCAAGTACGAAATCAACTTTTTTAGCTTTAGGAACAGGTAGATTCTCTTGTTGTTTGAACCGTTCATTAAATTGCTTTTCTAAAGATGTTTTAGTTCCTAAATCGTGTTTTATATTTTATGATAGGATAGGGTAGTTTGCCTTTTCATAATTGCTCCAAAATTTAGAGTTATAAGATGCTTCTCTATTTCTGAGGGTTGTTAATCTTGTGTGCTTCCATTCTTTATTATCTGAGATTTGGTGTACAGAATCTTTATTTATTAGAGTAATAAACAACTCCTGAGAAGTCGTAGCTAAAGATGTGGATTTGTTTTTTTGAATATAAACTTTTCTTGTTTGTTGTAAACTAATTTTGTTGAGATACCATTTATATTCAAACTCTTTGTATTCTACTGATACTCGATAGTCTAATGGGATTCTTGGCTGATAAAATCCGTAATCAAAACTTTGCAAAAGTTGGTAATCCATTTTGACAATTGCAAATGAAGATTTTTCAATGTAAATCCGACCAGTATAAATCCCGTTTTTATTTTTAAATATATGATTAAATATTACTCTTTTAGATGATGGTTTAGGGTGGAATTGAATTACATAACAATGTTTGTTATTTACTAATTCGCTTTCTTTTTTTGTGTAGATGTAGTTTTTGAAAGTATTTGGGTTGAAAAAGTCATATCGATACTTTACATAATCTTTTGCTGTTAAGCTAAGTGGATTTCCTGTCATTGGCATATCCAAATTATTTAAGCTGCTGCTTTCCGAAGAACGGCTTTCAATTATTCTTACTTTGTCATCTCTTGTATTGAACTGATTTGGAAACCCATCAAACCAAGTCCCTTTGTATTCAAATGCATATTCATCATCATATTGCCATTTTTGATATGTTTTTCTGTCTATTCTATTTTGAATATATTTTGTATAGTGAATATCAACAACAGCTTCATTTAGGTATATATAGTTGTCTCCTTCTTTAAAGGTTTCTCGATATATTCCTTTTAAGTTAACAGGAATATTACTGTAATTTTTAGTTGTATTTTTTATGCTTTTTTTTAGAATTTGCTTACTAGTTAATGGTTTTTTGTAAGTAACAACAAATTCACTTAAATTAGTTGATGAAGGAGAAAGGCGGATGTTTAAATTAGTAGGTTTAGTCAAGTCCACAAAGAATTCTTTAGTTTGATAACCAACATAAGAACAGATTAAAGTGTCCTTCTTTTTTTTTGTTTTAAATTTGAGTTCTGCTTTTCCATTAAAATTAGAAGTTGTTCCAATTCCTGTATTTTTTAAATACACCGTTGCAAATGGGAGATATTCTTTGGTTAAAGAATCTGTAATTGTAATACTAATTTGTTGAGAAAAACTAACGCAAGAAA
>JAJCYN010000117.1 GCA_029262915.1 Flavobacteriales bacterium | reverse complement strand
GATGTTTCTTTTTCCATAGAAAATTCTGAATGGTTTGAATGGTGTAATCCAACGGGATCACCGATAACAGTTACTGTAGGTTTTGATGAACCTGGAGGTGGAGGAGACTGTAATATACAGGGTGCGGTATGGGTTGGAGCTGCCCTTGATGCGACTACATTAGATTGTAATAATCCTCAATTTGATGAATTTGGTAGTAATCCGGGTGGAGGTGCTGATGGATTTACATTTACTGTTACCGTTCCAGTAGGCGAATGTGCTTTTTTTATGGTTGATGGATATGCGGGAACTACTTGTGCTGGAGTTGAAGCTGTTGTTCCTTGCCCACCCGCACTACTTCCTATTACTTTAACTTCATTTGTGGCAGAATCTTTTGATAACAAAACGGTAAATTTAGCCTGGGTTACTGATACGGAAATAAATAATGATTTTTTTACTATCGAAAGAAGTAAAGATGGAGAAACTTTTGAGGTAATTGGTATAGTGGATGGAGCTGGAAATTCTACTATGGTAAATAGTTATGGTGCTGAAGATAATAAGCCATATAAAGGAATTTCTTATTATCGATTAAAACAAACGGATTACAATGGAGAGCATTACTATTCTAAGACAATAGCTGTAAAAATTGAAACTGCATTTAGTGATATAAATGTATACCCTAATCCAATTGAAGAGTTGGGGTATTTATCTTTTAATTCAAATGTAAATGATATTTCAGAAGTAGTTATTTATGACGTTTCTGGTAGAGTAGTATTGACTCAAGAATATAATACAATAAAGGGAAATAATAAGCTTAAATTACCTACTATTAATTTACGAAGAGGGATGTATTTTCTTATAATTAGTAATAAAAATGAAAAGTCAACTATTAAATTCATTAAGGACTAAAATATTTAACAAAATAGGCAACCATTGTTATATTATTTACGTATTAAAAGTGTACTAGAAACCTGATTGTATGAGCACAGAAAATCCACCCAATATCCATGCCTATTTATTTTGGTTTTTTCTAATAGTACTCCCTATTTTAGGTGCAATATTTTTACTGTAGATTTTTATTATAAGAGATACTTTTAAGTTTTAAATGACCGAACTTAAAAGATTATTAATGGCTGTCTCGTTTTTCGGTTGATAGCCATTTTTTATAGGAGGTAAAGATAGATATACTGAGCTTTACTATTTCTTTTTCCCTTTTTCTTTTGGTTTACCTTTTTTTCCTTGCCCTTTACCCTTCCCTTTATTTTTTGATTTGTTATTTCCTTTACTGGCTTTATCTTTACTTTTTCCTTTTAAGGCGTGAAATTCTGCTGAACCAGGTTTAATTCCCATCTCTTTAGCAACTTGCCCCCACCCTTTATCTTTATTTTTTTTATAAGAAGAAACAACATCATCAATAGGTTTGTTTACAATATCTGAGATATCTTTTGCTAATATTATTTCAGCAGGCTCTAAAATTTTCAATAAATCATCAATTTTTGGGATAGGTAAATTGTGTGAAATACTTAGATTTAATTTAAATGTTTTTAAATCGAGTTTAGCATTGGCATTAATAATACCGAGGTCTTTATCTAACTCAACACTTCCTGTATTAAAGAGTTGAGCAAAAGAAATACTACAGATTAAAATCAGTGTAGAAAGTGCAACTATTTTTTTCATTTGTTTTATGATTAAATTAATTGATAAGGCATCTATTTAATGGCTATACCATTTTCAGTAGATAGCCATTTTTTATTACTAGAATCTATTGTAATTCGATTAACGAAATTATTTTGAAGGTTAGAGTTATTACTGCTGTAATGTGTCCAGGTGTTATTTCCATAATTAAAGTTTACGATTCCTTGCCCTGCCATTCCTATCCATAAATTAGTACTAGTTTCTAAAGAAATAGCTCGTACTAAATTTAATGGTAAATCGGAGTTTTGCATATTGTAGGTTTGCCAGTTTATACCATCAAATCTTGTTATACCGCCATTACTACCTATCCATTTAACATTGTTTTGATCTATAGTAACATCGTATATGCTAACATTTGGAAGAGGTGAATTAGAAATATTGTAATTGGTAAAGCTAGCACCATCAAACACAGAAACTCCATTAGCAGTGCCAATCCATATATTACCAGAATTATCTTTTGTAATGGAAGCAACAGAGTTACTAGGTAAATTAGAATTTCCTGGAGTATAAATAGTCCAGTTGCTGCCATCAAATTTTGCTAAACCACCACCATTAAATGTTCCTATCCATAAATTGTTTGTTAAATCAATTTCTAAACTCCTAATCTTGTTTAACGGAAGAGAAGAATTACTCATATTGTATATAGTCATAGAAACTCCATCGTAACTTACTAAACCATTATCTGTTCCTATCCAAGTTATAGTTCCACTTGTTTCAACACAATTTATTTTATTTGAAGGGAGTGATGAATTGCTCATTGTAAGTGTATTCCAATTTGATCCATCAAAAGTGGTATAACCATTTTCTGTTGCTATTTTAACAAGACCAGAGCTAAAATCAATATCATTGATTCTATCATCTAATAGTCCAGTATTAGTAGTGTTGTAGATTGTCTCAAAAGCATTGTTATTTGTAACTGGCACAATAGTATTTTCTTCAGTAACAGGAATTACAGTTGCTTCTTTTGAGCAAGAAAAAAAGACTAAGACTATAGATAATAGGTATGTATAATTTTTTATCATAAAAAAACGAGAACTTAAATATAATAAAAAAAGTTAAATTTTTCATAAAGAATTCTTTATCTTCTTTTCATAGTCTAATATCAGTATATAATACATCAATACCCCAAACAAATATAATCCGGCAGTAATTAGGAAAACATAAACATATTGTAAGCCGAATTGACGAAGTATCTGAAAAATTATGGAGCTAATAAACCAACTTCCTGACCAAACAGCTGCAGTTAAAGCACTCATCATTTCTTGATTTTTTTCTCCAACATATTTCATTACTAAATCAGAAGTCATCGGCCCTGCCATATTCATTAAAGGTTGTCTAACTAAATACATTGCCATTGCCAAATAAACAGCAAACCAAGTATCTATTATTTCTGTAAAAGCCAATGTTATTAGGGATGCGATTGCTACAATTTGAGTTAGAGGAATGGCTTTTTTATACCCTAGTTTTTCTTTAATAATTGGAACAAATAAAACAACACCAAAAACAATGGCAGTTGCTAATGCACTTAAGATAGCAAATTGATCTGAATCTAACCCATGTATTTTAAAAAAGAATAGACCAATAAAAGGGATCGTTAAGCCTGCTCCAACAGCAATAATAAGTGTTGGAACCAAAGCTTTTATAATAATGTACCAATCAAATTCGTTAAGGTTCGTTCTCTTTTTAACAATTGGTGGAACAATTTCTTCTTTTTTTATGTTAAAAATAGTAACCGCACATAAAAAGCTTAAACCAGAAATTATTTGTAAAATGAGTTTTTCATCAAACAAATCCGGATTAATGTTCTTTAATCCAAATATCAACGTCCCGCTAACAATACCAGCAACACTCCAGGTGGAATAACTTAAGGTTATTGCTTCAGTATGAGTTGCTGGCTTAGCATTTCTTAAAATGTAAGGAAGTGCAGAAATTTGAATTCCTGTGAAACTGATTCCCCATAAAAATAAACTAGTATAAAGTAGCCAATCAATTTGATGGTCAATAGCTTCTAATATTACAAAAGCTGCAGATGGTGTTAATATAGAGGAAAGATAAAAAATAGGTTTCAATTTTCTTCCTTTTATGATTAACCCAAGTGGAAACGCAAATAATAACACTCCTAAAAAACGAAAAGAAACAAAAGAAGCACTTTCATGATCTTGATACCCCACTTTCTCCATATAAATAAGCATAATAGCCATAAATGCAGCGTTAATGAGCTGCAAGAAAAATTCTGCTACTATGAATTGCAGAATGTGCCTTTCAAGGTTTTTGTAGTATTTTAAAAAGGAAAATAGTTTCAAATTTCTCTAGTAGTCGGTACTTAGTATTCAATTAAGCGTGTAGTCATTAATTGTGAATCCTCTCAATAAGGCATCCACCATCATTCGTTTTTTCCCTGCCAATTGTAATTCTAATAACTGAATAAAACCACCATTAACGGCAATTTTAAATTCTGATTCGGACACAAGAATGGCTCCAACTTCAAAATTATGATTTTCATCTATTTTTAACGATTTAAACACTTTGCAAGAAATCGTATTATTGGATTCTTTATGTTTAAATTCAGTCCAAGCCGTTGGATATGGACTTAACCCTCTAATATGATTGTGTATTTCATTAACTGATTTATTCCAATCAATTTTACAAAAAGGTTTAAAAATTTTAAAAGCTTCTTTTAACTCTTGTTTTTCGTTTTGTGGGATTGTAGAGATCGAATTGTTTTCAATCCCCTGAACAGTTTTTAGTACCAGTTTAGCACCTATATTCATTAATTTATCATGCAATTCGCCAGCAGTTTCATTTTCTCCAATGCTAACTTTTTCTTGAGCAATTATATCTCCAGTATCTATTTTATGTTGTAAGAAAAAAGTACTAATACCTGTTTCGTCTTCTCCATTAATAATTGCCCAATTAATTGGCGCAGCACCACGGTATTGTGGTAGGAGAGAGGCGTGGAGATTAAAAGTGCCTAATTCTGGCATATTCCAAATTACCTCGGGTAACATTCTAAAAGCAACAACTATTTGTAAATTGGCATTTAAATTTCTAATTTCTTTCACACATTCTGCACCCTTCAGATTAGTAGGTTGTAAAATTTTTAAGTTATGGGAAAGGGCATATTTTTTGACTGATGATTGTATTATTTTTTGCCCCCTCCCAGCTGGTTTATCCGGAGCAGTAATTACTCCAACTATGTTGTAATTGTTCCCTACCAATATTTTTAAAGACTCCACAGCAAAATCTGGAGTACCCATAAAAATTATTTTCAACTTTTTTTTCATAGTTGTAAAAGTAGAATAACTAATACAGAATTAGTTAATTTTTTCTATTGTATAAATTCTGCTATTAAAAGAAAAACTATCTTTTTCTTTTAATCCAATTAATTGCTTTCCAATGGGTGATGCAGCAGAAATAGCAAAATAAGAATAATCATCAATATCAAGTTTACCCAAACTTACG
>JAJCYN010000116.1 GCA_029262915.1 Flavobacteriales bacterium | reverse complement strand
TAGCTTTAGATGCTGAATAAGGACTTCTTGGATCATAGGGAGTAGTTTCTAGAAACATTCCTTCATTTCCCAACGAACCATAAACTTCATCTGTAGAAACATGGTAGAATAATTTATTGGAAAAATTATTATTCCAACTATCTTTTGCAGCATTTAGTAAATTTGTAGTTCCAACAATATTGGTCATGATAAATTCCATTGGTCCTTCTATAGATCTATCTACGTGGGATTCTGCTGCTAAATGAATTATAGCATCAAAATTATAATCAACAAATAATTGATTAATAAATTCAGCATCAACAATATCTCCTTTTACAAATTCGTAATTGGATTTATCTTCAATATCTGTAAGGTTAGCTAAGTTTCCTGCATAGGTTAACTTGTCTAAATTTATAATTTTATAATTGGGGTATTTATTTACATACAATCTCACTAAATGAGATCCAATAAATCCAGCTCCTCCTGTTATGAGTATAGTTTTGTCCATTATAAACTCCAGTAAGTTAAATTGTTAATTTTTCCTCTATAAATTCCTTTAATATCAACTATTATTGGATTTTCTGAAGTGATTAATTTAAAATAGTCTTCATCAAAATTGCTATAATCTTTATGATTCACAGCAACAACTACAGCATCATAATCATTTGATAGCTCTTTAACTAATCCAAAACCATATTCTTCTTTTAATGAATCTGAATCAGCATGTGGATCAACAATTTCTACTGCTGCACCAAAAGATATAAACTCATTTATTACATCAACAACTTTAGAGTTTCTAATATCGCTTACATCTTCTTTAAAAGTTGCTCCCATAATCAACACTTTAGACTCACTAATATGTTTGCCTGCAGCAATAATCTTTTTTACAGTTTGCTTTGCGGTATAAGCTCCCATTGAATCATTAACAAAACGACCGGCATTTATAATTTGAGCGTGGTAGCCTAATTCTTTTGCTTTATAGGTCAGATAGTAAGGATCAACTCCAATACAATGCCCTCCTACTAAACCTGGAAAAAACTTTAAAAAATTCCATTTTGTTCCAGCAGCTTCTAATACATCATAAGTGTTAATGTCCATTTTATTAAAAATAATAGACAGCTCATTTACCAAAGCAATATTTAAATCACGTTGCGTATTTTCAATAATTTTTGCTGCCTCTGCTACCTTAATTGTAGTCGCTCGATGAACTCCTGCTTGAACCACCTCTTCATAAACTTTAGCTATTTCTTCTAAAGATTCATCACAACAACCAGAAACTACTTTTATAACATTCGTTAATGTATGTTGCGTATCTCCTGGGTTTATTCTTTCTGGAGAATATCCAATCATAAAATCTTCTTTCCATTTTAATCCTGAGACTTCTTCCAAAACTGGAATACAATCATCTTCTGTACATCCAGGATATACTGTGGATTCATAAACAACGTAATCACCTTTCTTTAATACTTTTCCAACAGTTGTAGATGCTCCAATAAGCGGCCTTAAATCTGGCAATTTATGGGGGTTAATTGGTGTTGGAACTGCCACTACAAAGAATGTAGCTTCTGCCAAATCATCTAAGTTAGCTGTAAAATCAATATCGCATCCTTCAAATACAGAAGAATCTAATTCTTCACTAGGGTCGATATTATTTTTCATCATATCAACTCTTTTCTCGTTAATATCGAATCCAATAACTGACATTGTTTTAGCAAATTCTAAAGCTATTGGTAACCCAACATATCCCAATCCGATAACTGCAATTTTTGTTTCTTTGTTTTTAAGTCTATCGTAAATTCCCATCCTAAGCTTCTTTTATCTCTACGTTTGTATTCTTTTTTAATAAATCACTACTTCTCAGTTGATAGATTCTTTCAATTATATCAACCACTTTTAATCCTTCTAAAGCATTTGTCGTTGCTGTTGTCCTTCCTTTAAGTGTATCTATTACATTTTCTATAATGTAATGATGATTAGCCGCTGAACCTTTATATGGTCCGTAATCGTTTGGAGGATTAGCCTCTGGTAATTCTGGCATTTCATATCCTTCGATATTACAAACCTCTACTTCATTCATGTACTGACCACCAATTTTAACACTCCCTTTCTCCCCTATTATAGTAATACTACTTTCTAAATTCTGATTAGCAACTGCAGTTGAATAATTCAAACTTCCCATTCCACCATCTATAAAATCAAAAGAAACAAAACCTGAATCTTCGAAATCTGTAGAATCTTTATGGGTAAAATCATTAAATTTCCCTTGAATGTTCTTAATATCTCCAAACAACCAATACATAATGTCTACAAAATGTGAGAATTGTGTATATAGTGTTCCTCCATCTAAATCTTGCCTGCCTTTCCATCCTCCGGCTTTATAATATCGATTATCTCTATTCCAGTAACAATTCAATTGAACCATAAAGATATCTCCTAACATTTTTTTTTCTACTAAATCCTTAATCCAAACAGAAGGTGGTGAATACCTATTTTGCATTACCGCAAAAACTTGCTTATTATTAGTTAAAGCTTTATGGATTACTTTTTCGCATTTTGCCTTTGACAGTCCAATCGGTTTTTCAACTACTACGTGTATTCCTTTCTCCAAAGCTAGGGAGGCTTGGTCAGAATGTAAGCCATTCGGTGTGCAAATGTTAATTACATCAATATCTATATCAGCAGCTAATAAGTCTTCTATTGATTGATAAAAATCTACATCATACTTTTCAATTTCTATATCAGCTTTAGGTCTCGAATCACATAATGCTACTAATTGAGCTTCAGAATTTCCAAGTATCATTTCAGCGTGTCGTTTTCCTATATGACCGCAACCAATAACTGCAAATTTTATTTTTTTATCATCACTCATTACTCCGTAATTTTTTCAACTTTATTGTCTACAAATTTATACTTTTCTTTACTTTCGCCACATATAGCAATTCCATCTCCATTAAATTCTAAACGATGTCCATATTCACTCATCCAACCGATTTGTTTTGCAGGGTTACCAACAACTAAAGCATAAGCTGGAACTGTTTTAGTTACCACTGCTCCCGCTCCAATAAAAGCAAACTCACCAATATCATGTCCGCAAACAATGGTAGCATTTGCACCAATAGAAGCTCCTTTTCGAACTGTCGTTTTTGAATACTCTCCTCTCCTATTTACGGCACTCCTTGGATTAGTAACATTCGTAAATACCATCGATGGACCTAAAAACACATCATCTTCACATACAACTCCTGAATAAATAGATACGTTATTTTGAATCTTTACATTTTTTCCTAAAACAACTTCTGGTGAAACCACCACATTCTGTCCAATGTTACAATTATGTCCAATTGTACAATTGGACATAATGTGTGAAAAGTGCCAGATTTTGGTTCCATCACCAATATCGCACCCTTCATCTATTATAGCTGTTTCATGGTTAAAATAGCTCATCTTACTTTACGTATTCATCAAAATTTTTATGTTCTACTTTATTCAACTCTTCTTGGTTTAAACTTTTAAAATATTCATAAGTAATCTTTAAACCATCAGCTCTGTTTACTTTTGGTTCCCATCCTAGTAATTCTTTTGCTTTATCAATATTAGGTTGACGCTGCATTGGATCATTTACAGGCAAATCTTTATAAATAATCTTTTGGGTGGTTCCAGTAAGTTTGATAATTTCTTTAGCAAAATCTAAAATAGTGATTTCATCGGGGTTTCCAATATTAACTGGTAACTCGTAATCACTCAATAATAAATGGTAAATTCCTTCAATTAAATCATCAACATAGCAAAAAGAACGTGTCTGATTTCCTTCTCCAAAAACCGTTAAATCCTCTCCTCTTAACGCTTGTCCAATAAATGCTGGTAAAACTCGACCATCATTTAATCGCATTCTTGGACCATAAGTATTAAATATTCTTACAATTCTAGTTTCAACACCGTGATAAGTATGATAAGCCATTGTAATGGCTTCTTGGAAACGTTTTGCTTCATCATAAACTCCTCTAGGTCCAATAGGATTTACATTTCCATAATACTCTTCTGTTTGAGGATGAACTAAAGGATCCCCATACACTTCTGAAGTAGAGGCAATTAACATTCTCGCTTCCTTTGCTTTAGCCAACCCTAATAAATTATGTGTTCCTAAAGAACTTACTTTTAGTGTATGGATTGGAATTTTCACATAATCTATTGGACTAGCTGGTGAAGCAAAATGTAAAATATAATCTAACTCCCCTTCTATTTCAATATGCTCAGAAACATCATGATTAATAAATTCAAAATTTTGATTAGTTGATAAGTGTTCAATATTTTTTAAATCACCTGTTATTAAATTATCCATAGCGATAACATAATAACCTTCTTTGATAAATCGATCACAAAGATGAGACCCTAAAAAACCTGCTGCTCCTGTTATTAAAACTCTTTTCATATCTTAATTAGAAACTAAATCTCTTCCTATACTACTATAATAAAAACCACATTCTTTCATTTCGTCTAAATCGTATAAATTTCTTCCATCAAAAATTACTTTTTGATTCATTTGTGAAGCTAACTTATCAAAATTAGGTGTTCTAAATATTTGCCATTCTGTTGCGATTACTAAAGCATCAGCACCTTGAGTTGCTTCATCTCTACTCAATGCAAAATTGATTTTATCTCCTAACAGCTCTTTAACATTACTCATTGCTTCGGGATCAAAAGCAGTAATTTCTGCACCTTCCTTTAATAATTCATCAATAATATACAATGCTGGTGCTTCCCTAATATCATCTGTATCAGGCTTAAAAGCCAATCCCCATAAGGCTATTTTTTTTCCTTTTAAATCTCCTTTAAAATAGTCTTTAATTTTTGGAACAATAATTGTTTTTTGCCTCTCATTAATATACATTACCGACTCTAGAATTCCAAAATGATATCCATATTCATTTCCAGATTTCGCTAAAGCTTGTACGTCTTTTGGAAAACAACTTCCTCCATAACCTATACCTGGAAATAAAAATCTTTTTCCAATTCGTTGATCTGATCCAATTCCTATTCTCACCATATCTACATCTGCTCCAACTTTTTCACAAAAATTAGCGATCTCATTCATAAAAGTAATCTTAGTTGCTAAAAATGAGTTTGCAGCGTACTTTGTTAATTCAGCAGACTTTTCATCCATAAACAAAATAGGATTTCCTTGCCGGACATAAGGTTTGTAAAGATGTTCCAAAACTTTTCTAGCCTTTGAGGAAGTAGTTCCAATAACAACTCTATCTGGTTTTAAAAAATCATCAACAGCAAAACCTTCTCTCAAAAATTCAGGGTTAGAAGCAACATCAAAATCTACAGTTGCATTTTTAGCAATAGCTGCCGTAACTTTTTCTGAAGTCCCAACAGGAACAGTACTCTTGTCAATAATTACTTTATAATTTTTTATAATCTTTCCTAATGTGTCTGCTACTCCTAAGATATAAGATAAATCTGCTGAGCCATCTTCTCCTGGAGGAGTCGGTAATGCTAAAAATATAATTTCTGCATCCTCAACTGCGTCTTCAATTTGAGTAGTAAATGATAATCTTCCTTGTTTGATATTTCTTTCAAACAACACATCTAAATGAGGTTCATATATTGGAACTTCCCCTTTTCTCATTTTTTCTACTTTAGCTTCATCTATATCTACACAAATCACATCATTACCTGTTTCTGCAAAACATGTACCGGTAACTAATCCTACATAACCCGTTCCTATTACTGCTATCCTCATTTACTTACAAATTCTTTAACTGATTCTGTTATATATTTTAATTGATTTTCATCCAATTCTGTATGCATAGGTAAAGATATTACACTTTTGCACAACTCCATAGTTATTGGGTAGTTTTCATCATTAAATTCTGGTCTAACATAAGCTTTTTGTTGATGCAGCGGAACTGGATAATAAATCATTGCAGGAATTCCTTTCCCTTTTAGAAACACTATCAATTCATCTCTATCTATCCCTTTTGTTTTTATAGTATATTGATGAAAAACGTGTGTTGATTGTTTATCTGTAACAGGAGTTTCCAATTGCACAAGATCTGCGAAAGCATTATTATAAAATTCCGCAGCTTTTTTTCTAGCTGCACAATATTCATCTAAATGAGGTAATTTAACTCTTAGAATTGCTGCCTGAATTGAATCCAAACGAGAGTTTACCCCTATTTCATCATGATAATAACGTTGATACATTCCGTGATTTACGATAGCACTCAATCTCTTAGCTAAAGCATTATCATTAGTAAATAAAGCTCCTCCATCTCCATAACAACCTAAGTTTTTTGATGGAAAAAATGATGTTGTTCCAATATTACCTATTGTTCCTGCTTTTTGTGTTTTCCCATTAGAAAATGTATAATCTGATCCAATTGCTTGTGCTGTATCTTCAATTACAAACAAGTTATTTTTTTTAGCAATTTCCATTAAGGCTTCCATATTGGCACATTGTCCAAATAAATGAACTGGA
>JAJCYN010000115.1 GCA_029262915.1 Flavobacteriales bacterium | reverse complement strand
TAAATGAAGCCAAAGAGATTCTGGCTGAGTAATTTATAATATCTTTCGACCTATTTTTGTTAGGTTCTTCTCTTAATGAAGAGGTTTATTTTCAATGCTTCGTATGTAGAATTATTGATGTAAGAATGCCTCTCAACTTTAAATTCCACAAATAAAAACACAAAGATTTTAGTAATGATGCTGTATCGAAAGAAAATGATGAGTGCAAATTGAGAGTAAAATAAAATCTTACTTCACATAAGGAAGCTTAATAACATCAGTTTGTTTGTTGTTATTAAGTGTAATAATAAACAGGTTACTACTAAATTCACGTACATTTAAAGCAAATACATTGGTTGGATCGTTCTCAGAGTAAATAATCTGCCCTAATACGTTTCTTACTTCAATAAAGTCATATTTGTTGTTTGCTAAATCAACAGTTAAAACATCACTGTTTATCCAAGCATTGACTAATCCATTCTTAATATTTTTATCAATGCCTGTTGCATTCCCAACCACGGTTATAAAATGACTGTAGCTCTCAAAACAATTAGCATTTATACTAGCCTTTAAGTTTACTAAATAATCACCCGCCTGCGTATAATTGTGAAATGGAGAGTGAACCATAGAATATGTTCCATCATTAAAATCCCATAAATAGTCTGTTGCATTAATAGATTGATTGGTAAATGCAACATTACCTCCGTTATTCAAATAAATAGTATCGTTAGCAGTTGTAAAATAACTAGTAATCGGACTAGGAGAGCCAACTACAGCGGTTTCTATGCTGTTTCCACAAACAGCGTCAGTAGTTTCTATAGAATAAGTTCCAGCAGCAATATTTGTGATTGAATCGGTATAAATGTTAGTATTAGAAGAAATAATATTTCCAGAGCTATTTTTCCAAGTAATGCCAAAAGGAGTGGAACTATTTTTAGAATAAACAATTTTAGCATCTGTCATTCCATCGCAACTTACATCAGTTGTATTAACGCTAAAAGGAGCTCCTATGTGTAATAAAAACCTTGCGGTTACAGTTGTTGTGTCATAAATATAAGTTGTAAACGTTGTAATCGCATTTAAATCATAAATAGCACCTGTAAATAAGTCTTCTAAGATTAAACACGCAGAATTACTAAAGGCAGTAACATTTTCTATTTCTATAGTATGAATCCCGCTTACGCCAGTTAGTATTTTAATGGGGACATCAATTTCTTGAGCAGGCATTTGATTAATAGAAAAATCAATCCCATTTGTTATACTAGAAATATTTGGTAAACTAGTATTTACTGAAATCATTTTTCCAGCATCATAATTTAGATCATAATTATTAGTAGCGTTATTTTCAAATTTGAAGGCTAATTCATCTTGCCCAAAACTATTTTGAGCTTTAATTCTAAGTGGTAGTAGTGAGGGATTTAGCTTTAAAAAAGACCCGTCAACAGCAGTTTTACTAGATTCTGTTACTTGTATAGAGGCACCCGCACTTGTAGCTTGTAACCATACTGCTTGTGATGATGCTATATTACGAGAACCACCATTAGTACCTATTCCAAATACATAACTTGAAAATTGTTGTAAATCAGGATTCCAAATATAAATTGCATTATTTATTCCAGTTTTGGTGATATTAGGAGAATCCCAATCCAGCGTAGATGGATATGGATTTCCGAGCATATTCCATCCATCATCAGCAGGCATTCCCGAATTGGTGTATGATAATGGAAGATTAATATCTCCGACATTAGGAGGACCTGTAATATCAATAGTAAACGGTTGTGTTCCTATACTAGTGTCACCACTATAAACCCAAAATCCTTGACCAACATTCATTGGATTAGTGATATTAGTTGCTGCGATAAAACCACTGTCCTGAATTCCAGGTTGAGTTTCATCATAACCATAAATAGAAGGCCAAGGGTTAGTTACAATAGGCCAGTTTGGGTATTGAGCCCCTGGAAAACCACTTGTAACAAAATCATCGTTTAATTCAGCTAATGTAGCTCCACTAACAGCAGAAGTTATGAACCTCCAATCTGTTGCTCCAGCATCAATGTAACGTTGCATCGTAATGTTCCCTGAAATGGGGTTAAAGAAAGAACAATTTGATATGGTGCTGAATACATTGACTCCAAAATTGGGGTTTGGCCCATCAGAAAATATAGGAGAACCTGAGCTATCATATAAAATATATGAATTTTCATTCTCATAATTCCCTCTTGTATAATTTAACTGTACGTTAGATCCAACTCCAGCTATAAATTGGCTAGTAGAGTTTGCCCCTTTAGCATAATAATCTCCAATAGGTACGCCATCTATTAATACGGTAATATAACCACCATTCCAACTATCACCATAAGTATCTGACATATCTAGAGTATAGAGGCATTTTGTAGTTAGCTCATCAATTCTCCCCGTACCAGAGGCATTAGATACGATTGTTAATGCATTATTGGTATTAAGGTTGCCTGTTGCAATACCTATATCTAATGTTCCATTTATATTAATACTTCCAGAAGAAATTATGGCTCCATTAATGTTGTCAATAGTCAAATTATACAAATCTTGATTTATCGCACCATTTATAGTGTTTGTTGTTGTTCCTTTTAAGGTAACATTTCCATTGTTAGCAACAAAGGTCCCATTGTTTATCCAGTCTTTATAAATATCAATATTATTAGTTCCAGAAAGCGTTAAACTAGCTCCAGCATCAATTTGCAAATTGTTGCATACTGCACCTGCTGCACTTATTGAAGGCATATTTGTTACTCCAGAAGGAATTAGAGCGTCTAATTTAAAGTCTGGTGTACCTATGTCCCAATTGGAGTTATTAAACCAATCTGAATTAACAGAACCATTCCATGTGGAGGCAGTTTTAAAAATGAGTTGGGCTTGAGGTTTAGTATCATTTCTAATATTAGGAGTTGATCCACAAATACTTCCTGCATTGTCGTCTCTTCTATACCTAAAACCTCTATTAGAAGTATAAATTCTACATTGACCTGAAGCATCCCAATTAGGTTGTATCTGAGACCAACATATTTCTACACCTATATTTTGAATACCATCCCAGTTAAAAGGAACGTCAAAGACAATCATATCATATCCACCAGGATTGGGAGAATAAGAAAAGGCAGTTTTTACTGTTGTCCAACCTGTTGTTCCCAGAGCGGTAGTAACATTAGTTTGAGAGGTATGTTTTATTTTAATGGTATATCCAGGTATAGTATACAAGGGTTGATTTGTTACATAAAACCCTAGCTGAGATAGAGTGTTAGCACCACTTGCTCCAGCTGCATTTATTTCAGCTGCTGTATAAACGAATTGACAAACTTGCCTACGAAAAAAAGTGTTAACAGGTGAAGATTCGTTAATGTTGTTCACGGTAGTTCCAGAACCTAATTGAACAACCTGCCCATAAGAAGACATAGATAAGATAATCAGTACTAGAAAAATCGATAAAAAACTTTTCATAAGGTTTAATAAGTAACTTAAGTTATAAAATTAAGTAATAAAACTTACAATTACAATAAGTATAAATACTTAATTAATATAAGTTTAAAACGTTAAATTATATAAAAAGGTTGCGTAATTCTACTAATTTTAGATAAAAT
>JAJCYN010000114.1 GCA_029262915.1 Flavobacteriales bacterium | reverse complement strand
TAAATATTCTTCGTATCTACTAACTAAATAAAAACTTGCACCAAAAGGATCAAATGGGAATTGAGAATCCTTACTAACTTGATAAAAACACTTATTCCCATTAAATTCAAAAATACTTATGCTTTGTTCTTTAATTCCTGTCTCAAATAAAATGGATGAACTTTGAAAAAATATACCAGAGTTTAATTTAGAGGTAGAATAATTAATTTTTAGAAAATCAGAGTTTTCAAATTCTTCAGAATTATCAGTGAAATTAATTTCAACTTTAAGTATATCAGTAAAGATGGTCTTGAAGATGTACTTTAAACGTGGTGTTAATTTATGTGAATAGATTAAAATCAAATATCAATGATGTTTAAATAATTCCTTCATCAGCAAAGCTAAAGTAGTCTTTTTCACCAATTATCAGGTGGTCAAGAACAGGAGTGTCTAACATAACACCAGTTTCTTTTAGTTTTTTTGTGAGTTTAATATCTGCCTTACTTGGTTTTAAGTTTCCTGAAGGGTGGTTGTGGAAAAGTATAATTGCAGAAGCTAATTGCTCAATAGCATGTTTAAATATGATTTTTATGTCAGCAATAGTACCATCTATTCCGCCTTTGCTAATATTTTCTTTTTTCACGACTTGGTTTTTTTTGTTTAGATAAATTACCCAAAATTCTTCGTGAGGTAAATCGCTTAAAACATCCGTAATTATATTATATGCATCACTACTTGATTTTATTGTTGGTCTTTTTTTTATTTCAGAACCTTTCCTTCTTCTTCCTAATTCAAGTGCAGCAATTATGCTTATTGCTTTAGCTTCACCAATACCATTAAATTGTGTTAAACTAGAAATAGTAAGTTTGCCTAATTTATTTAAATCGTTATTTATAGAGGATAGTATTTTCTTAGACAACTGAACAGCAGTCTCGCTTTTGTTTCCAGAACCAATTAAAATAGCAATCAATTCAGCATCTGATAAAGCATTTTTACCCTTTAAGGTTAATTTCTCCCGAGGTCTGTCTTCTTCAGCCCAAGCCTTTATAGTTAAATTACTGTTGTACATTTTTTTTGTAAAGGTACAGATAAGAGATTATACTTTTTAGAGAATTCTTTTAGTAGGATTAAATATGAATTATATAAGGAAAATTGAACTTGAGGACGGATGTGCTATCGGGGCTTTAGCTTGTTTTGCACAAGATGGAGAACTTCTTCTTTCTGTTTCGCTAAAAATATGTAAGACTACTATAGATTTAGGAAACCCAGGAGAAGGAAATGGACAAAATTCAAATAATGATCCAAAAGAAAAGTTAAAACTATTAGATTTAGAGTATAGCTTTGTACTTAATAGTACACCAATAGATATAGTTGAATTAAATAAATTAAAAAACAAAAGCCTTGTGATTTCAGAAGATATGGTTTTAGAAAACGGAGATGTGCATGCAATAATTAAAGCTGGAACCTACAAGGTTACTAATGGTAAAATGAGAACTTTAATTTCTAAGCAAATTGAATAAAAGGAGATGAAAAAGGTACTTTTATTAATAGTAGTTATTGCAATTGGACTTTACTCTTGTAAAGAAAATAAAAGCATCTATAATGAAACAGCGTTGCTTAAAAAGATTAGAGAAAAGACAGGTACAAACAACACGTATTATTATTTTAATGTATGGAATACCTCTTGTATTCCATGCATTCAAGAAATGCCGGATATAGATTCGCTTGCTGCTTTATATAAGAGTAAAGTTGATTTTATTTTTATAACGAACGAAGCTGATGAGAAAATTGAGCAATTTTTTAAAGCAAAAAGTATTAAAATTGATTATAGCATTTTTATGAATAATGAGGAGAATACCATCTCTTTCCTTTCTGAGAAGATAGGAAAAAATCGTCTATCTTATCCAACACATATCATAATGAATGATAAGTTTGATGTGATTCATCACCATACTGGAGGTCTTAATTTTAACGTTAAAGGGGTTAACCTTTTTGATCCGATTTTGACAAAAGCGTTAAAGAACCTGAAATAGTTTTATTACTGCAAAAAAAAGGGAAGCTAAATTTACTAAATTTAGCTTCCCTCTAAAGAATATAATAATTTGTTAAGCCTCCGCAGTTGGTCCACCAAAGTTCATTGGAATACCACCTTGCGGTCCTGGTCCAAGATCTTTAATTTTACCGTGTATTGCTTCATATTTTTGAATATTATCTTGAAGAGCATTCATAAGCCTTTTTGCATGTTCTGGAGTCATTAAAATTCTTGATTTAACTTTCGCTTTAGGCATCCCCGGCATAACTTTAATAAAGTCAATTACAAATTCTGAATTCGAGTGACTGATTATTGCCAAGTTGGAATAAATTCCTTCAGCAATATCTTCGTTCAACTCAATATTTAATTTATTATCGTTATTCTCTTCGCTCATAACCTAATATTTATTCTTCAATAACAGCTTCATTTTTTGCTGCTATTAATTGTTCATATTCTTCTTTTGAGCCAACTAATACATCACCAAATTCTCTAAATCCTGTTCCGGCAGGTATTAATTTTCCAACAATTACATTTTCTTTAAGACCTTTTAAGTCATCAACTTTCCCTTTAACAGCAGCTTCGTTTAACACTTTTGTTGTTTCTTGGAAAGAAGCAGCAGAAATGAAACTGTCTGTTTGAAGTGATGCTCTAGTGATACCTTGAAGTATTGGACTAGAAGTGGCAGGTATTGCTTCACGAGTTGTAACAATTTTTTTATCCATTCTTTTTAGTTTGGAGTTTTCATCTCTTAATTGCCGCGGGGAAACTATTTGACCAGCTTTTAAATCCTCTGACTCTCCAGGATCTTCAACAATTAGCTTATCATAAATCCAATCATTTTCGTCCATAAAATCTCTTTTATTTACGATAGATTTTTCTAAATGCTTAGTATCTCCTGGATCTTCAATATAAACTTTACGCATCATTTGTCTAACGATTACTTCAAAGTGCTTGTCATTAATCTTTACACCCTGTAATCGGTAAACTTCTTGTACCTCATTTACAATATATTCTTGAACCAATGTTGGTCCTTTAATTGCTAATATATCTTTAGGGGTAATTGAACCTTCAGATAAAGGGGTTCCTGCTTTAACGAAATCGTTTTCTTGAACTAAGATATGCTTAGATAAATTAACTAAGTACTTTTTAACTTCTCCAGTTCTTGATTCAACAATAACTTCACGATTACCTCTTTTAATTTTACCAAAAGAAACAATACCATCAATCTCAGATACTACAGCTGGATTAGAAGGGTTTCTTGCTTCAAAAAGTTCTGTTACTCTTGGTAAACCACCTGTAATATCGGCAGTACCACCAGCAACTCTAGGTATTTTAACTAAAATGTCTCCACCTTTTACTTTATCATTCTCATTTACAATGATGTGAGCGCCAACAGGTAAGTTGTAAGTTCTAAGAACATTTTTCTTACCATCAACAATAGTTAAAACTGGAATTTTTTTCTTGTCTTTAATTTCAGAAATTACTTTTTCGGTAAATCCTGTTTGTTCATCAGACTCTTCTTTATAAGTAATTCCTAACTCAAAGTTTTCGAAAGCAACTTTACCATCTACTTCTGTAAGAATTACAGCATTATAAGGATCCCAATCACAAATTAAATCTCCTTTTTTGATTTTAGCGTTATTTTTAGCGTGAAATTGAGAACCATAAGGAATATTACCTGTAGTTAATACTACTTTAGTTTTCGGGTCAATAATTTTCATTTCAGCAGCTCTACCAATAACTACTTCTACATTTTCTCCTGCATCGTTCTTTTTAGTTATTGTTCTTAACTCATCAATCTCTAATTTACCATCATATTTAGCTTCAACGCTAGAAATACCAGTAATTTTAGAAGCTGTTCCACCAATATTGAATGTTCTTTATGTTAACTGTGTAAATGGTTATCCTATA
>JAJCYN010000113.1 GCA_029262915.1 Flavobacteriales bacterium | reverse complement strand
CAACTTCCGTAATAAGTATAGAAGTTGACTGTGCTTGAACAAAAATTGATAGAAAACAAAATAGAATGAGTAATAGTTTTTTCATAATTCAAGAATTTTAGTAAGATAAAAGTACCAAAATATCTTTTAGGTTAGGAGTGTTAATTTTGAATAGTACTCTCTTTATTAGAAAGTTTGCATGTTTGGCATTTATGAAATTCCCCATGAGTATAGTTACCAGAAAACAACTCTTTAATAACCAGTTTAGATGTTTCTTGACTAACGTGAAACGGATCCTTGAAGTTGTTTTTATCTAATGATAATTTTCCTCCTACAATATCAAAGTCATAAAAATTACCTAATTTTTTAATGTCATTTCTGAACTGATTTTCATTTTCTACTAAGTTAAATGCCTTTATTTTATCATGCAAATCACTATGACTAGGAGGGGAGAAGAACACCAATTTTATATTGTTTTGATGGCAATATTCAGCTATCTCTTGCAAACCTTTATGGTATTTTTCTGGATAACCATATAGTCCATAAATTTTATCGGCATAAGTCAACTGACTTTTCCAAAACTGATCTTTGGATGATTCTGGAATTCCAACGTTAGGATCCACTCCCAATATTTTTGATTTAAGTATTAACAGAGATGCCTTATTAGCATAATTAGATGCGACATAAGAAAAAGGATTATCTGTTAATGAAATGGCTTCCGATACACGATCTCTAGACTGAAAGCTATTGTAATTAAATATGTTTAAACCAATGTAAACTTCTTTTAATTCAGTGTATTTTACAATTTCCCAAAATGTATCAATTGTTTCTTTTAAACTACCACCACCATAGCCAAGATTAGTATAATTATGACCTGTAATTTTTTCAATGTCTTCCTCTTTCAAATTTTCAACTCTTGAATCGCCCAATAATATTCGTTCAGTTGGATTTTTTTTAAAATCAATTAACTTGTATAATGGGTAGTTTAATCGATACGAAATAGAAAGTTTGGTTTCATTATCAATTAAACTTGCTGAGGTTGAGAAGTAGTTATAAGGATCAATCACTACAACAGTTATTAGCCACAAAATTGCGGGTAATAAAAAGAGTAACATCCTTGTAAAAAAATACTTCATAATAATTTTAAAACTGCATATAAATAAAATCTCCGCCTTTACTTTGGTAGTAAAGAATTGAAATTATAATAACATAATACATTCCCCATCTCAAATACTTATTCCATTTAAAACCTAATTTCTCAATCCCATAATTTTGAGATCTTCCAATCCACTCAATAATTATCATAACCATAGTTAATAATACCGTTGGAATTAATATTGAATCTGTATTAGGACTAGGAATATATGGTATGGTGAATAATGATTTAGAAAATATATTGATAAAATAATGGAAAGCATCAGTAACTGTTTCTGCCCTAATTAATATTAATGTAAGCATCACAATAGTAAATGTAACAATCATGTTAAAAGCTTGCTTAAATGTAGGAAGCTTTTGATGTTTTGGAATTTTTTTCTTTTTGTTGAGTTTTCCTGAAATAATGAGAGGAATAAAATATAAACCATGCATAAAGCCATACAATGCAAATGTCCATTTAGACCCATGCCACATTCCGCATATGGTAAAATTTATAATTATGGCTAAGGTTATTCCAACTTTTCCATAATCTCTAAAAGCAATACTTAATGGTGTAAATACATATTCTGTTAACCATGCTGTTAGTGATATGTGCCATTTTCTCCAAAACTCGGCTATGTTTTGAGCAAAAAATGGAAAGTCGAAATTCTTAGTAATGTTAATACCTATTAATCGAGAAAAACCGATGGCCATATCTGAGTAACCAGAGAAATCGGCATACATTTGAATGGTATATAAAAATATTCCTAGAAGTAAAGCACTTGCCGGAAAGCCTTCATAATTTTCAAATATTTGAGTAGTAATTCTAGCACAACTATCAGCAATAACAATTTTTTTAAACAACCCCCAAAGGATCTGACGTAAGCCATCAAACGCAATATGTGGGTCGAAGGTTCTCTCTTTTTTTAATTGGGGTAGGAAGGTAATGGCTTTGTCGATAGGCCCAGATAATATTGTAGGAAAGAATGAAATATAAGCAAAGAATGAAATCCAATCTTTTGAAGCTTCAATCTTACCTTTATCTACATCAAATAAATAACTAATTGTTTTAAAGGTGAAGAAGCTAATTCCTAATGGAATGATAATCGTTAACGTGTCAAGGTTTGTATTAAAGCCTAGTTTAGTTAGCGCTAAGCTAATTGAGGCAACAAAAAAACCAAAGTATTTAAATAAAATTAGACCTCCAGCACCTTGAATTAAACCAATATAAAGTAACCACCTCCTGTGTTTTGGTGATTCTGTTTTTTCTATAAATATTCCTAAGTAATAATTGAGGAGTGAAACGCCAATTAGCAATGCTAGAAATCTCCAATCTGCAAAGCAATAGAAGATATAACTTGCTACTAAAATAAGTAGGTTCTGAAGTTTTAATTGTTTATTGAAAACAAACCAATAAAGAAGGAAAAAAACAGAAAAGAAAACAAAAAATGGCAGGGAATTAAATAGCATGAGAGAACTATTTTAAACGCTAATTAATTTTTACTATTTATAGATTCTATCATCTCACCTATATTATTCCAGCTTTGAATTTCTTTTGATGTAAATCTAATTCCAAAATGCTTTTCAATAGCTACAACTAAATGAATATGATTTAATGAATCCCAATCTTCAACCTCTTCGGCAGTAGTGTTCTCATTAAGAACAATACTTTCATCATCTAAAAGATCGACAAAGATTTCATTCAATTGTTTTAATATATCAGCCATATTCAGAGGTTTAAATTAGTCGATTCGAAATTACGATTTAGTTTTAATTATTATGCCATGCCCGTTTAGATTGTGGATTTTTCGTCCGTTAGGTATTTCTAAGGCATTAAAGTATTTCGTTACTCCCTCACAAGTCCAAAATCCATAATCGTCAAATATAACTGCTCCACCAACTTCAACTTTAGGCCATGCATAATCAAAAATTTCTTTTGCAGATAAATAGGTGTCAACATCAATATGACATAGTTTTAATTTTTCAATTTCAACATTAGGAAAATCATCAGGGAAAATTCCTTTCAAAATTTCGAAATTATTAGCATTTACATCTTTTAATAAATCTTTCACAATCTGATCTGAAGTATCATTGTGTTCTCCACCTCTATAAACAGTATCTTCTTCAGTTGCTTTAACAACACCAGTAAATGTATCAGCTAAATATACTGTAGTGTTACTGTCATTTTCAGCAGCTTTACACATTGTAGCCCCAGTTCCTCCTCTCCATACTCCAACTTCTAGAATATGGCCATCTATATCTTTTAAGTCTTTTACGAGGCTCCATAATTCGAAACAACGGTAAATATCTACGAGAGTATTGTTTTTTACTTTTGAATAAAGTTCAAGAAAATCTTCATCACTTTCCCAAGGAGCATATGTTGCAACTGGAATTACCTGTTTGTGAA
>JAJCYN010000112.1 GCA_029262915.1 Flavobacteriales bacterium | reverse complement strand
AACCCCAAGAGATTAATCTCTTGGGGTTTATAAAATACTAAGCCTAATAATTATTGAACAATCATTTTGTGTGTTATTACTCCTTTATCAGAAGTAACGGTTACAAAATAGATTCCTTTAGCATTGTTGCTTAAGTCTATTTGTTCGTTAACATTAGATACGTTGTCGAAGTTATTTTTAGCAAAAACAACTTGACCATGTATATTCATCACTTTAACGTCTAATTCGTTAACATCAGTTGTATTAACATTTAATGTAAATAAACCTTTGTTTGGATTTGGATATACAGTTAGGTTAATGTTTTCACTATTTTCACCAATACCAACAGTACCAGAAATTGCAACATCATCAACAGCAACATCGCCATTAAAACTTGCTCCTCTAACAACTAAAAAACCAACTTGAATTACTCCAGAATAAGCAGATAAATCAATATTTCTATTCATCCAGTTGTCTCCAGTAGCAGTTTGTTGTTGTCCAATAATAGTATCTACATCAACAAATCCAGTACCATCATCTACTTGAGTTATAAGTGAAACAATATCAGCACCATACATATGGTAATCAAAAGTTAACTGATTGTTAATAAATCCAGAAAGGTCAATCATAGGAGATTGTAAACGGCTAGCATCACCTGCTGCTGCTGGAGAAGAAGCTTCAGTATAAATATATACCGTATCAGTAGCTACAGCAGGGATAGAGGCTCCATCAGGGCCAGTAGACGTTGAAGAAGTAGGACCAGTTAATGTAAACCAGCTAAAGTTAGCACTACTATTCGCTAAACTCCAACAAGCTAAATTAGCTGGATCTTCAAATCCTTCAGAATAAGGCAACGTCATAGCATTACAAGCTGTTGTAAAACTAAAAGGACCTGACCATAAGCTAGTTCCTGCAGCACCACCACAATCTGCTCGTACATAAAAATCATAGGTAGTTTGTGCAGTTAAACCAGTTAAATTGTGAGGATTTGTTGTTGTTCCTGTAACCATTGTTCCAGCACCTTGTACAAAACCATTAGCTCCCCATTCAACATCCCATGTGGTTGCTGTTCCGGCTTCAGTCCAATCTAAATTGGTAGAAGTATTAGTAACACTAGTAACAGTTAAACTTGTAGGTTGAGGGCATGTAGCAGCACCTGCAAAACTTAATGTCCACTGAAATCCATTAGTGTCCCAATTGTCATCCCACTCAATGTAGTAAGTGGTTCCACCTGTTACAGGAATAAGAAGAAGTTCAGATGCCCAATTGTTACCTGTACCCATATCACATACATCATCGTTTGTTGCAATTTGGTTTAATGTTCCACAGGTTCCGTCATATACATATAATCTAGTGTCGGCACCTCCTAAACAAGCTGAAATATCCATTGTTCCATTTGTAGCAGGAGTATAAGAGTACCAATCAGCATTCGTTGCATTAACAGATCCACCACCTGTTGAAGGACCATCTGCAGTAAATGCACCTGGTGTAACAGCAACGGCTACTCCACAGTTATCTCCTTGTGCAAAAATTGTTGCTAAACTGAAGAACATTGCTCCAGCTAATAAGTAATTTTTTTTCATAATAATAATTTTTTTAGTTAGTAAAATAAATAATTTTTAGCGTACAAATATCGTAAAAAAATACAATATTAAATTTTTTAATACGATTTTATTAGGTATTACAATTGTTCTTATTTAAGAACGATTTATTTAAGAATTTTAGGTTGTTTAATGACTATTTTTTTATCACTTTATACATTCTAGAATTGTTCTGAGAAACTACTTCTAGGAGGTATATTCCATTATTATATGTGTTTAAATCAACTGTAATTTTTTCTGTAACAATATTACTAGATGCATAAATAATTTTACCTTCGAGACTAGTTAGTACAATTTGCTCTACATTTTCAGCTTTATTAATATCAATAGTTATTATATTGAGGGTTGGATTGGGATAAATGATTACACCATAATTTTTATTAACATCTTCAATTCCAACAGGACTAGTGTTTTCAAAATAATAATAATCACCAAAGCGATCTCCAACTATCAAATCTTGATCTCCATCACCATCTAAATCTGCAAAGGTGGGGTTAGATCTTTGCCCTACATCAGTTAATGAAAAAGGATTGGCTTGTACTGCTCCAAATACTGGGTTAGTAGGTGTTCCTATGTTTTCAAAATAGTTGAAATTTCCATAAAAATCTCCAGCCATCAAATCAAAATCTCCATCTCCATCTAAATCAGCAAATGCTGGGTTGGCTCGTTTTACGATATTAGTTAAAGAGAAAGGATTGGTTTGCGGAGCTGCAAATGCAGGATTAGCTGATGTTCCTGTGTTTTGGAAATAATAAAAATCTCCATAAAAATCTCCAGCCATTAAATCAAAATCTCCGTCTCCATCTAAATCAACTAAAGTAATGTCATTTCTAAAACCAACACTTGTTAACCCAAACGGGTTATTTTGTAGTGAATCAAATGCTGATGTAGATGTTAGTGTTGTGTCTTCAAAATAATCGAATCCATTAGTAAAGTTGGTACCTGTCAATAAATCAATATCTCCATCGCCATCTATATCTGCCATAGCAGGAGAGGTATAATATCCAACTCCTGTTAAGGAAAATGGATTGTTTTGCCATAATGCAAAAGAAGGAGAATTTGTTGTGCCTATATTTTGGTGATAGTAGAATCCATCATCAATTTCACCAGACATCAAATCGAAATCTCCATCTCCGTCCAAATCAACAAAATTAGGACTAACCACATAGCCAATGTTTGATAAGGAAAAAGGATTTGTCTGTACTGGTCCGAAATTTATTTGTGCATTTGTTTCTTGCGGTGTAAAAGTGATTGCCGCAGTAACGGTAGCAGTAACTATAGTTCCTTTTTGAATACTGAGCTGTAAACGCATTAATTTTTTATACAAGCGTTCAATGTGCTTTGTTAAAATAGCTTGTCTTC
>JAJCYN010000111.1 GCA_029262915.1 Flavobacteriales bacterium | reverse complement strand
CTGCAGGCCGCTGGGGTCCTGTAGCACCTGTTGGTCCAACTGGTCCCGCAACTCCTTGTGGCCCTGTTAAACCTATCGGACCTTGAGGTCCTGCTACTCCTGTATCTCCTTTACAGTCCAAGGCATCAATTACTAGATCTCCATTGATGTCTTCTGCTGGAAAATCCTGTATTCCGTTGCCATTTAAATCCCAACAGGCTAAGCCATTACCAAAATCTGTAATGCTTCTCCAATGTACTCGATTTAAATCATTAGAATCAATAACCAAAACTTGTACTAAATTGGTATCTTCTGTTACCTGCCTAATTCGTAAATCTCCATCTATATCTAGTTTGGCATTTATAGCTGCAGCTGTAGTAAAATTACCTATTCCCATCATTCCAAAATTAGGTGCTGTTAATGTAGTGGCTAATTGAGGGCTCATGCGAGCTACTTCTAAACCATTTTGCTGAGTAGCAGGAGGACTTCCCGGAAAGGTAGCTGTAGTTGTTTCTGTAAAGATAAAACGAAGGTTATCTGGTCCATTTAGTGGATTTACGCCACTGTTATCTCCCCAATTAATTACTGCATCATGTTTATCGTTACCGGGTAAGGCTCCTCCTTCTCGCTTTAATCCTATATACATATTATCGGTACCATTACTGGTAAAGGATCCGATATCCATCCAAGGTCTCCAACCATCTACGGTTCCTCCCCCAACTGCTCCTGTATTGTATCCTAAATGTAATAAGCTTAGTGGCCGAGTAACGGGGTTATTGGGCTCATGGCTAATGGATACGCGTGTTCTGTTTCCGGGAAGGGATCCTGGATTGTTAACGCCATAACCGCCTCCGGCTAATTCGGTTGGCGTATTGATAGAGGTTACTCGCATCCGTTCGCGTGTATTTAGTGCTGTTACTGTGTTGGCATTAGTATTGGTAGAAAATAATAAATGTCGTTGTTCTTGATTGTAAAGTAATGCGTTACCATTTTGTAGGTTAGTATTTGCACCTAAAATTCCTATTCTAAGTCCATCTCCATCTAGTTCTCCTGTTCCTCCTCCTCCTGCATTATTTCTATTGGTATATTGGGTATAAACGTTTGCTCTGTTATGAATGCTTAAGTGTTGTAAGGATTGTGGGATAGCATAAATGGCATTACCAACTCCAAATGTTGGTCCTAAGCCCATTCTTCCTGTTCCGGTTAATCGCATTACATGCAATCCATCTCCATCTAAAATAGAACTATAATCATTACTAATGTTAACAGCTCCAGCATTACTGCTAAATCGAAAAGCCATATCATCTGGTCCAAATGACGAAGTAGGGTTATTGCTCCATAATGCTACAAATTCTGTAAGATTTTGAACATCATTAACACTTCGTAATCCTAAGTAAGCCAAATCTCGATTAGCAGTAAAGGTAACTCCTGTTTTCATCCAATTATGATGCCCTAAAACATCAATTATACCATTATTGTCAAAATTGAGGTGTAATAAACTAAATGGTCCATTATTTATATTGGTAAAAAAACCACCGTTATTATTCCCTATCCCCACAAAACCACTTCTATCCATATTATGGTTATTAATTATTGATGTGGCAAATGGCTTACTACCATTGACTATCATCCTTGGTTGCCCATTGGTATATGTGTAGATTGGCGAGTTGTAAAATGTTCCAAAGATGTTGGCATCTGGAGGATTACCTGTAATAGGGTTATTCCCACCTCTTCTCCAATTTGTCGAATTACCACTATTTCCTAGCGGAGGGAGTTGTGCATAAGCAACACTTCCTATTAGAAGTGAAGCCACTAAAATTTTTATTTTCTTCATTTTGTTAAGATTTTTCTACCTTAACAATTGTAAATAACCTTTATACGTTTCTTCTTCTGTTACTATAATGTAGTAATATGTTCCTTCGGGTACTTCTTTACCACTGGTGGTTCTTCCATCCCAAAAAGCATCGTTACTACTTGTAAATAGCTGCTGTCCCCACCTATTATAAATTTCTGTTTTGATAACAGGAAAGTTAAGCTGAAATATATCATTCAGTCCATCACCATTAGGTGTGATAATATTGGGAATAGTTATTGGCTTTTCCATTTCTATTAATTCGATATAGTCAATATAATAATATGTACTAAAATCAATAAAATCACACGGGAATGTTATATAATTACATAACGTATCAAAATTGCTAGTATCAGGAAACATTCCTAGTGTTAAATATTCCTCACCACCATTAGCTATAAATTCTCCCGAAATATTAATCCAGTTAACAGTATCAGTAATGAAACTGTTATCAGAATAAGAAACTTGCGGAATTACATTGTCAAATGGTTTAAAATCATTTCTACTGATTGGATTATTTGAAAAATATGCACCAAAACTCCGTAAAGAATAGTCATTAGAAAAATTTGAAACATTGATATGAAATGAAAATTCATATTTATGATTTGGCAATAATTGTTTTACCAATTTAGTTTGAGCATACTCAAACCAAAAACCATAATCATTACCAGCACGATGTACAGGGATTAAGCCTAAATAACCATTTCCAGAAAAAGCTGGTTGATAGCCAAGTACATTACTTGGGATAGATACGAATCCAGAGTTACAAGCATTAAAATAATCGCTTGTTGCAGTAGTAGGGCTATACCACCCTGTACATCTTTCAATTTGCATATCTCCAGGGGTAGAAACAGCCGTAGGACAAGTATCCATAATCTCAAAATCTCCATTAAAAACGAGGTTTTGAGCATTGCCAGTTGTAGCACCAATTATTAGTAAAAAGAATAATATGTATAAAGGTTTATACAATTGTTAAAGTTTGTTTATAATTTTTAATTATCAGCATCTTTTAATAAGACGCAATTTAAACATAAAAAGTTGAACCCCTCATGTTGGTATTGGTGGTATTTTGTAGATTTTGTTCAAGTATTTTTTTCGTTTTATGGGATTAAATATAATTAAATATTCATATTCGGCTAAATATAACCGAATATATTTTTTATGAATTAAAAACTTTATGGCTTGGAAAATCAAGTACATAAAAAGTTTTTAGAAGCTTTTGGAACAAACCTTAAAAGATTAAGAAAAGAACATCAAATTTCGGGGCTTCAAATGGCTTTTGAAATGGGTACTGATGAAAAGCAACTTAGATTAATTGAAAGTGGCTCTATCAATACAGGCATTTTAAGTATTTATAAAATAGCTCAGATTCTTAATATTCCTCCAAAAGAGTTGTTAGATTTTGAATAAGTTAAGCAACTCCTGTTTTCATCCAATTATGGTGCCCTAATACGTCTAAAATATTTGGAAAAACACCTGAACCATTTAAATGCAATAAACTGTATGGACCAAGATTGGGATTAGTTAAAAAATTGCTACCATTGGTTCCTATACCTACAAAACCACTTCTATCCATATTATGGTTATTAATTATTGATGTGGCAAATGGCTTACTACCATTGACTATCATCCTTTGTATGCCGTTGGTGATGAAGTTAATTGGAAAGTTCGCACCCGCAACAGTTCCGAAACTATTATTGGTTGCATTGACTGAATTAATCCCTCCAAATGGAAAGACAGTATTGCCTCCTAATCGCCAATTCTGAGCAAAAGTTGATGTTGTAATTAATGTGCATACAATGATGCTGAAAAGTTTTAGTGTTTTCATAAGTTAGGGTTTTAAAAGTTTATAAGTGAATGATTTATTTTGAGATTCAATTTTAACAAACAATAGATTGGTGTTGTATTTAGAAATGTCAATACGTGTTGTTTTACTTTTAACATTTATCAAGCTAAATAGTTCTTGCCCCATTGCATTGTATAGTTTTAGACTATATGGAGCATTATTGTTATCTCCAATGTCAATATTGAAATAATCATTAGCTGGGTTAGGAGATATTTTAATGTTATTAAGATGATTCTCATCTATGGATGAAGGAGAACATCTTTTTACTTCAATGGAATCTATATAGTAATAAGAAGCATTAGAATTATTGGAAACACCTAAAGTATCTGTACTAACATCATTATTGAAATTCCCAATAATCAAATATTCTTCTCCACCAACAGCAGTAAACATTCCTGTTACTTTTACCCATAAAGTTGAATCAGATATAAATGAATTATTCTCTATTTGGGGGGTGAAAGGTAATGTAGTTGTAATTGGATTATTTATTAATGTATTAGAAAAGTACAAACCAATCTGCTTAATTGAATATCCAGATACTTCCGCTAAGGAAACATAATATGAGACACAATAATTTACTCCCGATTGTAAAATAGAATCAAGTTGAACTTGAAGGTATTCTCTTACATTAGGTAGTTGATATGCACCAAACCCAGCATAAGAATTACCGTGATATGGATTTTGATTCCCAAAAAAATTATTAGGAGTACTTGCATTGTTTAGTAGGGTATGACAAGAATTAAAATAATCTGGAGAACCAGATGTAGGAGAGTTCCAATTAACTGAATTAAATAATTCACCAGTACTTGACGGACATTGCACCGTATCCTCAAAACTCGGATTAGGCACAAGGTTTTGCCCATTACCAATTAAACAAGTAGAACTTATGATTAGAGATAATGATATTTTAAGTAGTGTTTTCAAACCAATAAAAATTAAAAGTGCATACCAATTTAGTTAAAATTAGTTTGCGTTGCAATTGGGGTTTAAGAAACGGTAGTTAAGGGCTGTCTAAAGTAAGCAAAAAGATGGTATCAGTCAATCCGTTAAAAGACTTACGTAAAACACGTAGATATGTAAAATATTGATAATTAGGAAGTTATTTTTGTTGTAAGTCTTTGCTTATTCTTAAATTGTGTAAAAAAATTGAATGAAAAAATGTATTATTTGTTACAATAATTTCACAAAAGTAAAACCAGAGCATATAATACCAAAATCTGTGGGAGGTCAATATACCATACACTCAGTATGTGAATCCTGTAATACTAGTATGAATAAGAATATTGATGAGATATTCAAAAATCACAAAATCATTGCTACATATCGTTTTGCTTTTGATGTAAAAGGTCGAGGGAAAAATGTCCCGAACCCATTGAGAAATGAAAAATTAACTGTAGATGGAGAAGATTATGATATGGCACTAACAGAAGACTTAAAGGTTGAAACAAGGTTGTCTCCCAAATTTCCTAGCATAAAAGATTTAAGATTAAATGAATCTTTCGAGGTAACACTAGATGGAAAAGATATGAAGCTATTAGACACATATCTTGAAAAAGTAGCTTCACAATTAGAGATACCAAAAGAAAACATTACTATAAAAAACAAAGTAGTCAAGCACAGAGAAGAAAGCCAAACTGTTATTCTTGATGCCAACAATAAGATTATACTTGAATTTAGTAAAATATTGTATGAAACGGCATGTGATTTATTAGATGAAGATTTTATAAATGACCCAATTGCAATTCGATATGCAAAAATGTTAAAAAGTGGAGAGATTGATAAAACTTTAAAACCAGAATTAAATC
>JAJCYN010000110.1 GCA_029262915.1 Flavobacteriales bacterium | reverse complement strand
TATGAATTTTTTTTGTGCGAAGTTAAGTAAAAGACATTTTGAAGTGAAGCAAAAAATAAAGATTAGTTATCAACAGATTAATGGATGGCTTCAACGATAAGCTTATTTAGATTATTTGTTGATGAAGATATTGTATTGTGAACTCAATTTTCAATTTTTACTATTTCTGCAACACCATGAATTAAATATTCCTTTTTGGTAGAGATTTCTTTACATAGAAAACGAGTACGTCTTTTTTTACCTTTAATAAAAATCCTTTTTTCGTTTAATAGGAAAGTTGTTCCTTCTGGAATTTCGATTAATTGAACTGTATTGGTTGGCTCATCATATTTCTTGAGTTCATTTATTAAATTGACATCTCTAGCAGATGAAGCGGGTGGATTTTTTAGGTGTTTTTTTAATACAATTTTAAGATGCTGGGGGAATATTTTCTTAACTAATAGAACACTCATTAATGTAGCAAATTCTGTTTTCCATTCTAAACCATGTGCTTTTACTTTGTGTTTATGTTGGAGCCAAACTAAGAGATGAGCAAATTCATGAGTAAGCGTAATTAAAAAAGCGTATCCGTTTAAGTTAGAATTAACACTGATACGATTTGGTAATTGTTTGGTCGAAGCTCTGAAGTCCCCAAATTTTGTGGTTCTTTTTTTTGTAATTTTTAATTCAAAAGGTCGTTGATTAAACCATTTTTGGAGTATAGGAAGACTTTCTTGTGGAACATAATTTTGTAATATTTCAAAATCAATTTCCATTAAGAAAATATGGTATAAACAAGTAAACTAGAAAAGTAAGCTAAAGCTCCCATATAAATAACTTGAATAATTGGCCATTTAATAGAGTTGGTTTCTCTATAGACTATAGCTAAAGTTGCCATACATTGCATTGCAAAAACATAGAATATAAGTAATGAAAATGTAGTTGCTCGTGTATAGAGCTTTTCTCCTGTTTTTGGATTTTTAGCTAGCATCATTTTTTCTCTAATGGATTTTGTATTGTCTTCATCACCAACACTATAAAGTGTTGCCATCGTTCCAACAAATACCTCTCTAGCAGCAAATGAAGTGACTAATGAGATACCAATTTTCCAATCAAATCCTAAAGGTCTTATTACTGGTTCAATTGTTTTTCCAATAATTCCTGCGTAAGAAGTTTCTAGTTTTTCTGCTGCAATGAGGCTTTCAATTTCTTGATCTGTATGTTGTTTTTGAAAGACTTCCGTAGTATATTTATCTGTTATTTTTTCAAATTTATTATCAGGAGCATAGGATGATAATACCCATAATACAATTGAAATAGCAATAATAATTTTACCTGCATCGAATAAAAATAATTTCACTTTGCTAAAAATTTCGAAGCCAACATTTTTCCATCTGGGAGACCTGTAAATAGGCATTTCTAAGGTGAATGTACTTTGTTGCTTTGATTGGATAATTAATTTCATAACCCAAGCTGAAAGAATAGCAGCAATAAAACCTAGTAAGTATAGTCCCATAACCAATAAACCTTGTACATTAAAAATACCATAAAAGCGATCTTCAGGTACAATAAGAGCAATTAAGATGGTGTAAACAGGAATTCTAGCAGAACAACTAATTAATGGAGCTACCATTATGGTGATTAATCGTTCTTTATAATTTCCAATTGTTCTAGCACTCATAATGGCAGGAATAGCACAGGCTGTACTACTTAATAAAGGAATAATTGATTTTCCGTTTAGACCAAATTGTCTTAAGATTTTATCCATTAAAAAACTAACACGTGCCATATAACCAGTATCTTCTAATATGGTAATGAAAGCAAACAATATGGCAATTTGAGGGACAAATATGATGATGCCACCTAACCCAGCTAAAATTCCATTAACGATTAAATCATTAAGCACTCCTTGAGGTAAAGTGTTGCTAACAAAGTTCCCCAATTGTAAGAAGCTACTTTCAATTAAATCCATTGGATAGGACGACCATGAAAAAATGGCCTGGAAAATAAGAAATAGTAAACCTAAAAATATTAAATAACCATAAACTTTATGGGTAATAATATTGTCAATCTTCTTTGTTAACAGGTACGATTTATCTTCACCATTTTTAATTAAACATTCATTTACTATTTGATTTATTTTATTGAACCGGAGCATTGTTTCATCAATAACATTTGATGAATAATTACCTTCTATGAATGAGTTTTTGTTGTTTTGATAAGAATTAATGGCGTATTTTAATTCGTCTATACCTTTTCCTATCCTGGCATTAATTGGAATTACAGGGCAATTTAATAGTTTAGATAATTTATTTAAATCAATCTCTTGTTTGTTCTTTTGTAAGAGATCCATCATATTTAATACAAGAATGACTTGTTTCCCTTGGTCGATAATCTGGGTGTACAAGAGTAAATTTCTTTTAAGATTGGTTGCATCAGCAACTACTATAATAATATCATTTTCAGATGCTCCTTCAACGTATTTTTTAGCAACTTTTTCATCCTCAGAATTAGGGTTGAGGCTGTAAGCTCCAGGTAAGTCAACAACAGTTATTTTTGTTTGATTGATATTAAATTTCCCTGTTTTTTTATCAACTGTTACTCCAGGAAAGTTTCCAACTTTTTGATTTAATCCAGTTAAGGAATTAAAGAGCGTACTTTTGCCTGTGTTGGGATTGCCAATTAATATAATATTCTTCTCACTATTTTTTGATTGGCTTTTAGACAATTATTTTGTTTGATTGATGTCAATATTCTTAGCATCAGCTTTTCTAATACTAATGTAATTAGTTCCCGAAGTTATTAAAATGGGGTCTTTTAATGGAGCAATTCGTTCAACTTTAATTTCTTCTCCCAGAATAAAACCCATTGCAAGTAGTTGAATAGCTAGGTTTTCATCATTAATTTGTTTAATAATTCCGGTTTCGTTTTCTATTAATTGATCTAATGTCATGCTATTATTTAGAATTAGTCTAAATAGAGGGTAAATTTAGAAGAATTTTTGAATTAATTCAATGATTTTAATCAGAAATAGAAGCAAATTTATACTTGCTGTTTGGTTGTTATTTGATGTTTGCTCCATTTGGGACAACTATTACACTTATTCTTTTTTCCTGCGTGACAAGAAACTAAGAAAAGAGAAAAATAAATTAATACGAAATAAAATTTGACACTATACTTCATTATGCAAAGATAAACAACTTCAGTAATAAATATTTACTTTTATATTTTATAACTTGTTAATGTTATCAATATTTCACCATATCGGAAAATACTTTCTTTTATTAGGAAAGGTATTTAAAAAACCGGATAACTTTAAGTTAATCAGAAAACAGATTATTCATGAAATGGTTAGCTTGGGGATAGGTTCCTTGGGTTTAATAGCCATTATTTCATTGTTTATGGGTGCAGTTGTAACACTACAAACGGCATCTAATATGAGTAATCCATTATTGCCTGGCTATTTAATTGGTTACGCAACAAGAGAGTCTTTTATTTTAGAGATGGCTCCAACGGTAATGAGTTTGATATTGGCTGGTAAAATAGGTTCTAACATTGCGTCAGAGATAGGTACAATGAGGATTACTGAACAAATTGATGCGTTAGAAATTATGGGAGTTAATTCTGCATCGTACT
>JAJCYN010000109.1 GCA_029262915.1 Flavobacteriales bacterium | reverse complement strand
GTATTTCAATCAAGTGAAATTTATGATGGTTTAGCCGCTGTTTATGACTACGGTCAAATGGGAGCTGAGTTGAAGAAAAACATCAAAGATTATTGGTGGAAAGCAATGGTAAACATGAATGAAAACATTGTTGGATTAGATTCTGCCATTTTTATGCACCCAACTACTTGGAAAGCTTCTGGTCATGTTGATGCTTTTAGTGACCCATTAATTGACAATAAAGATTCTAATAAACGATACCGCGCAGATGTTTTAATTGAAGAGCATGTTGAGAAAATTAGATTAAAAACAGAAAAAGATGTTGCTAAAGGAATCAAACGATTTGGCAATGACTTTGATGAGAAACAATTCAGGGCAACAAACCCAAATGTATTAAGAAACCAAGCTAAAATGGACGATATAAACAATCGTTTTAAGGAAGCTATGGATAACGATGATTTAGCTGCCGTTAAAGCTCTCATAGAAGACTTAGGTATAGCTTGTCCAATAAGTGGATCGAAAAATTGGACAGACATAAAGCAATTTAATTTAATGTTCTCTACAGAAATAGGGTCGGTTGCTGATACTGCCAATACTATTTATTTAAGACCAGAAACTGCTCAAGGAATATTTGTAAACTACTTAAATGTTCAGAAAACTGGACGTATGAAAATCCCTTTTGGAATTGCTCAAATTGGAAAAGCCTTTAGAAATGAGATTGTTGCTCGTCAGTTTATTTTTAGAATGAGAGAGTTTGAGCAAATGGAAATGCAATTTTTTGTTCGCCCTGGTGAAGAAATGAAATGGTATGAATACTGGAAAGAACAACGGGTAAAATGGCATCACTCTTTAGGAATAGATAAGAAATACTATCGTTTTCATGATCACATTAAACTGGCTCATTATGCCAATGCTGCTTGTGATATTGAGTTTGATTTCCCAATGGGATTTAAAGAATTAGAAGGAATCCATTCAAGAACAGATTTTGATTTAAAACAACACGAAGAATTTTCAGGAAAAAAACTTCAATATTTTGATCCAGAAATCAACGAAAGCTATGTTCCCTATGTTGTGGAAACTTCGGTAGGTTTAGATAGAACTTTTTTGGCTATTCTTTCTGCAGCTTATACCGAAGAGAAATTAGAAAATGATACAGAACGAGTTGTATTGAAACTTCCAGCATTTTTAGCTCCTGTTAAAGTTGCTGTAATGCCATTAACTCGTAAAGATGGCTTGCCAGAAAAAGCAAGAGAAATTTTGGCCACTTTAAAGTATGATTACAATTGTAATTATGATGAAAAAGATTCTCCAGGAAAACGTTACAGAAGACAAGATGCTATAGGGACTCCTTTTTGCATTATGGTAGATCATCAAACATTAGAAGACAATACCGTTACTATTAGAGACAGGGATACTATGGAGCAGGAACGTATTGCCATCGATAAAATAAAAACTATCTTAAAAGATAAACTGGATCTTAGAAAGGTATTGGATTAGCTCTTTACTCAGAAGCAATCTCCCAATCGGTAGCATTGTAATTTTTGTTTCTTTTTCGTTTAGGTGCAGGCACATCTCTTTCTGTAGAAAATATAGCAAACAAAACAGCTCCGGTAGCAAAAACTCCTATTCCAATATATTGTAACGGTGTTTGTGGTGAATAGCTTTCTATAAAAGGATCATCTATCGGCTGTTTTCCTAATCTTTCTGAACCCACTACATACAATGCTGCTCCAGCAATGGTTAATGCCCCTCCGGTAATTGATAATGGATGGTTTATATTATTAAATGCTTTATATCCTTTATCATTAAGCCCACCAGGTCTTTTGTTATCATCAGATTTTGGAGGTTTAAAGTCATTGGGAATAGACTCTACTTGAGCGTTTGAATACACAAATGACACTAAAAAAATTAAAGTAATCAAGATTTTAAACATAATCTATATAGTTAAACGAACTACTAATATAACGAAAAAAACTATACTGGCTTGATAAGTAGCTTCTTAAAGTAAAATGTTGAGGATTTTAAATTAAATCAAAACCAATATCTTTTCGATAGTTTTTCTTTTCAAAATCTATCTTTTCGGCATTAACAAAAGACTTATTTAATGCTTCTTTTATACTAGTTCCGAACGAAGTTAACGCCAATACTCTTCCTCCTGATGTAACAATGTTATTCCCCTCTTTTTTTGTTCCCGCATGGAAAGGAATACTGTTTTCTATCGCTTCGAAACCGGTGATTACTTTTCCTTTTTCATAACCTTCTGGATAACCACCAGAAACTAACATGACTGTTGTAGCGATTCTTTCATCTATCTCAACTATTTTTTCATGAAGTGTTCGGTTCGCAATGCCTTCAAATAAATCTAGCAAGTCAGACTTAATTCGCGGTATAACTACCTCTGTTTCAGGGTCTCCCATTCTAACATTGTATTCTACCACTGAAGGAGTTCCATTATCATTCATTAGTCCAATAAAAATAAACCCTTTGTAATCTATTCCGTCCGTTTTTAAACCAGCGATTGTTGGTTTAACGACTTGTTCTTCCACTTTTTGTAAAAAGGTATTATCTGCAAATGGAACTGGTGAAATAGCTCCCATTCCCCCTGTATTTAACCCAGTATCTCCTTCGCCTATCCTTTTGTAGTCTTTTGCCGAAGGTAAAATTTTATAATTTTCACCATCGGTCAAAACAAATACGGAAAGTTCTATTCCATTTAAAAACTCTTCGATAACAACAGTTGCTGATGCTTCACCAAACTTTCCGCTAGTAATCATGTTTGCCAACTCAGTTTTTGCTTCTGTCAAATCATCTAAAATCAATACTCCTTTTCCTGCAGCCAAACCGTCAGCTTTAAGTACATATGGGGGAGAAAGTGTTTCTAAAAAGGCATAACCTTCTTCTATGTTGTTTTTAGAAAAACTCTGATATTTTGCGGTTGGAACACCATGTTTTTCCATAAATATTTTAGAAAATTCTTTACTTCCTTCTAATTCAGCACCATCCTTTTTAGGTCCAATTACGCCTATATTCTTTAATTGATCATCCGCTAAAAAATAATCATGAATTCCATTTACCAATGGATCTTCTGGTCCAACAACAACCATTTCTATATCGTTTTTTAATACAAAATCTTTGATTGAATCAAAATCGTTTACTCCTATCTCTACATTGGTAGCAATTTGTGCTGTTCCTGCATTCCCTGGAGCAATAAAAAGTTTGTCTAATTTTGGACTTTGAGCTAATTTCCATGCAAAAGCATGTTCTCTACCTCCTGAACCAATTACAAGTACATTCATAATTTTTTATTAGAAATTAAGGTTTTTTTAATCTCCCTTCGACTCCGCTCAGGGTGACATAAATTTTGAGCAAAAGTAAAAAATCCCTAACGGGTTTCGAAAGGGATTTTAGAATATTTATAATAAGTTATTAGTTTTTAAAATGCGGATTTATACTGCTCTAAAAGGCGAACATCTCCTTCGGAATATAGTCGTAAATCATTAATTTTATATTTGAGCATTGCTATTCGTTCTACTCCCATACCAAAAGCAAAACCAGTATATTTTTTACTATCGATACCACAATTGTCGAACACAGTTGGATCCACCATTCCACAACCCATAATTTCTAAGTAGCCCGTATATTTACATACATTACACCCTTTTCCTGAACAAACGGAACAGCTTACATCCATTTCTGCACTTGGTTCCGTAAACGGAAAATACGATGGTCTTAATCTAATTTTTGTTTCTTCACCAAACATTTCTTTAGCGAAATACATTAGTGTTTGTTTTAAGTCTGCAAAAGAAACATCTTCAGCTATATACAATCCTTCCACTTGGTGAAAAAAACAATGTGCTCTTGCAGAAATTGCTTCATTCCGATAAACTCTTCCTGGAGAAAGCGTTCTAATAGGTGGCTTAGTATTTTCCATTATTCGAACCTGAACAGATGATGTATGCGTTCTTAATGCCATGTCTCCTTCTTCACTTTCTACAAAAAAAGTATCTTGCATATCTCTTGCAGGATGTTCGGGTGGGAAATTTAACGCTGAAAAATTGTGCCAATCATCTTCAATTTCTGGACCTTCTGAAACGGTAA
>JAJCYN010000108.1 GCA_029262915.1 Flavobacteriales bacterium | reverse complement strand
TTTTGATGAATATATAGCATCTCCAGCTGCTTGGCATTATCGCAATAAAATGGAATACTCTTTTAGTGCTATAGGTTATGATATTGAGAAAAAAGAGGAGTTCGATGGTTTTGCACTTGGGTTTAAAAAGAGAGGAACCTGGTGGATGGTTGAAAATTTAGAGAAAGACAGTGGTTTATTTGATGCTGAATTCGAAAATAAGTTAAATGAAATTCGCCAATTTTGCGAAAATTCTGGTTTACCTGCTTGGCATCCACCAAAAAAAGAAGGATTTTTCAGGTACTTGGTTGTCAGAAAAAGTTACCTAACTAATCAATTTTTAATTAAATTAGTAACAAGTAGCGATGGAATGGAAAACTTTAAATTTGATGAGTTTACTTCGTTAATAAATAATTTATTTGGAGATAGAGTTGCGGGATTACTTCATACTATTAATGATGATATTGGAGACAATGCTCAATCAAGACTGGGCCACGAAACTACTTTAGCTGGAGAAAATACAATCAAAGAAGAATTACTTGGGATGTCATTTGAAATAAGTATGCAAAGTTTTTTTCAAACCAATCCAAAATGTGCTGAATTGCTCTATACAAAAGCACTAGATTACGTTTTTGAAAACAATAATATTGATGATACCGTTATAATGGATTTGTTTTGCGGTACCGGAACCATTGGTCAATTAATAGCGTCAAAAACTAACGGAAAAGTAATTGGTATTGATATCGTTAACGATGCAATTGAGAATGCTAAAGAAAATGCTAAAACAAATAATATTGCTAACATAGAGTTTTATGCTGCTGATGTCAATAAATTTTTATTAGAATATCCAAAATATCAAAACAAAATTGGAACGATCATTTTGGATCCTCCAAGAGCAGGAATTTCTAAAAAAGCTTTAAAACGAGTTATTGAGTTAAATGCTAAACAGATTGTATATGTGAGTTGTAATCCTGCCACTCAGGCAAGAGATATGGAAGAATTATTTGCCGCTAAATACGCATTGAAGAAAATTAGTTTAGTGGATCAGTTCCCGCACACTTCCCATATAGAAACCGTAGCTTTATTTACAAAATAAGATGAAAGAAGAAATCCACAAATGCATTGAAGTGTTAAAAGCTGGAGGCATCATCCTCTATCCTACTGATACTGTTTGGGGTATTGGTTGTGATGCAACTAATGAAGGAGCAGTAAAGAAGATTTTTAAGCTAAAACAACGACAAAATGCTAAAAGTCTAATTGTGTTAGTGGCAAATGATGCAATGCTTAATAAACATGTTAAAAACATTCCAGAGTTGGCTTGGGATATTATTGATATTTCTGATAAACCAACTACCATCATTTATAGTGAAGCAAATAATTTAGCTCAAAATGTGATTGGAAAAGATAAGAGCATTGCCATACGTATGATTAAAGAGGGTTTTGTTCATCAACTCTGCTACAACTATAGAAAACCTATTGTTTCTACGTCTGCAAACATTAGTAACTTTACTGCTCCTTTTTCTTTTAGTGAAATTTCTAATCAAATAAAAGATAATGTAGATTTTATAGTTAATTCAAAGTTTGATACAGGAAACAAGAAACCATCTTCCTTAATTAAATTAGGAATGAATGGAGCAATTAAAATAATTAGAAAATAATTAGGCGACTAAATCATTTTCAATGGCATATCGAATCATTTCTGCCGTATTTCTTACCTCAAGTTTTGCTAATATATTTCTTCTGTGCGTTTCTACAGTTCTTCCACTTATACATAAGATATCTCCAACTTCCTTATTGGTAGAACCTCCGGCAATATGACTCAACACTTCGGTTTCTCTTTCAGATAAACCAGACAATTTTGGTTTGTCTTCATTCATTAAAGAATTAATCATAGTAACCGAAACTTCATTACTATAATATTTTTGACCGGCAGCGACTGATTTAATAGCTGATACTAATTCATTAATGCCCGATTCTTTTAAAATATATCCCAAAGCTCCAGCTTTTAGCATATTAATAATATACGTTTCTTCTGCATGCATTGTTAATGCTAAAACATTAACGTTTTTAAAATGCTCTGTGATAAATTGTGTTGCTTCAATCCCATTCATTTCCATCATATTAATATCCATTAATACAACATCAATTGTATTCGGATTCTTGGTAAGGTAATCGATTACTTCCTTTCCATTGTTCGCCTCTGTAACAATTTCAAGTTCCGAATTTTTCTTCAACATTAATTTAATTCCATCTCTTATTATAAGATGGTCATCTGCTAATAATAATTTTATTGTTCCCATAACACCTACTTTTTTTTATAATGAAATATTAATTTTTATTTTAGTTCCTTCTTTAATTTTATCGTCAATCATAAATACCCCTCCCAAATATTCAATTCTCGATCTCATATTTCTTAACCCTATACCACTACTTTTAGGGTTGTTTATTGTCCCTTTCTCAATACCAATTCCATTATCTTTAATTTCAATGGACAATTCTCTCCCTTTTTTTATAATATCCAAATTTGCATTAGTTGCTTTTGAGTGCTTAATTATATTTTTAATGAGTTCTTGCAACGTTCTATAAATACCCATTTCTATTTCTTCATCAAACCGGGTATCTTTGATATTATGTTTAAAGATAAAATTTAAGCTCGATGTATTATTAATATTATTTGCAATTTCATTAATAGCATAAGCTAAACCAAACTTATTTAATACTCTACTCATTAACCCATGAGAAATACTTCTAGCTTCTTGCACTGCTTCTGTCAACAAATCTACAGAGTTGTTCAGTATTTTTTTAGACTCATTGTCTAAGCCTTCACTGGAATCATGTACTGCACACAAGTTCATTTTAGTGGCCAACAATACCTGTCCCAGTCCATCAT
>JAJCYN010000107.1 GCA_029262915.1 Flavobacteriales bacterium | reverse complement strand
TATTTCTGCAAATCGCAACATTTCTTAGGTTAAATGAGCAATTTAACACATAAAGAAAAATTAGTTAAAACTAATAACTTGTTGGAACATAATCAATACCTGAATCATTAGAAAGGTTAAAGTTAACTTCGAATTCTTTACTTACTCTTACTTTTTTGCCTTCTTTTTCACCTGGCTTCCAGCTGGTTAGTTTTAACAACCTAATTGCTTCATTCGTAGCTCCACCTCCAACATCTTTTAATACTTTAATATTGGTAATTCTACCTGAGGGTTCTACCACAAAAAATAATTTTACAACTCCAGTAATGTTTAACCTTAACGTACCCTCTGGATATTTCAAGTTTTTTTGAATAAATGAAGATATATTCTCCAAACTATCTTTAAAGAGCATTTTTGGTTTATGCTTTACCTGATTATCAGTATATATAGTATTAGACGTATCAAAATTTTTATTATTTATATCAATGGTGTTGTAACCTCTTTTCTTACAGTAGCGTTTATACAACTTTGCAGAAAATTTAAACTTTAATGTGCTATAAGTTGTAAATTTTTCTCCTCTATAATATGAGGGAATAAACAACAGCATCTTATACAATCGAATAGCCTCTACATCCAATTGAGGAGAAACTGAATTTTTAACTTCTAAACCACTCGTTTTTCCTGTCTTGTTATCTACAATAAAAGAGAGTTCAACTACTCCTTCTTTTTTGGTAGCTAACGCTTTTTTTGGGTAATTTAATTCTTGCTGTAAAAAACGTTTAAACTCTACTTTTCCACCATAAGTTGTTGCCTCAATATATTCACCAGGGTTCGCTACAATTTCAGTTTGTGCTTTTACATTAATAAAACCGAGCAATAGAATAATGAATATTATTATTTTCTTATTAAAAAAAATCATTTTATAAAGATAATCATAATTCAACCAAACTTAAAAAAGTTGATAAGATTTTGTATTTTTAAAGAGTGAAGGGGTTTATTATCATATTGATAATTTTGATTATTAGTTTTACTGCTATTGGACAAAACTTAGTACCTAATCAAAATTTTGGAAATACTATTAATTGCCCTTTAGGACTGAATAACACCCAAGTATTGACTGATTGGTTTAATCCAACAGGAGCTTCACCAGATTATTATAATTTTTGTGCTACAAATGCAAGTGGAGTTGGAATACCTTTAAATTTATGGGGTCATCAATTTCCACAAATTGGAAATGCATACATCAGCTTAGTGACTTATGCTTCTCCTTCTGTTCTCCCAGAATACAGAGAATATATGGAAGTACAATTAATTGAACCTTTAGTGACCGGCAAGTTATATCATTGGTGCATGTGGATTTCGCCAGCGGATAGTGCGAATTTAATATCCAATAACATTGGTATTTCCTTATCTGATACTATGGTAACAGATTTCTCGAGTCAAACTATTTTAAATAGTGTTGTTTACGCTAATTATTTGCAAATTACAACAGATAACCTAGGTTGGACCGAAATAGCTGGAAGTTTTACCGCTCAAGGTGGGGAAGAATATTTAATTCTTGGAAATTTTTTTAATGATACCCAAACAAATACTGTTCAAATAGGCCAAAATACATTAAACGGTGAGGTTGCAGCTTATTATATCGATATTGTATATTTAGGAGAAATCTCATGTCTTGGAACAGAAACAGAAACAGAAATAGAAATAACCATTCCTAATGTAGTAACCCCTAACGAAGATGGTAATAATGATTTATTTAGATTAGATTTTCCTTTTAACAAGGTTGAAATCTATAATAGATGGGGACAAAAAATATTCGAAACAAAAGATAATGATGCTTATTGGGATGGTAGAACTACTGCTGGAAAAGAAGTTCTCAACGGCACTTATTTCTATGTAATAAAAATTAAAGATGAAACTTATAAAGGTTATTTAGAATTGTTAAGATAAAAACTAAAGTGAGAAAACCTCCTAACATATCTAATCCTTTTGACTGTTGCTTCTGGTTGCGGTGAAGTTCAATCTATTGAAGAAATTATTACTATGGAACAACCAGAGAATAATGATAATAGTATGATTAATGACGTTTATTCAGAACTAAGTGAGAACACTATTTATTATTCTGGAAAACCAATATACCGATTCTCAATTAAACGCAGTAGGAAACATTTATGGGGTTCTATGGGAAAATACAGGATGTACTGAAAATCCATTTAATGCAACCAATGAAAGAATAGTTCGTAAGATGTTATTGATAAAATAATAACTAACATGAAACGGATAAGTCTTTTTATAATTTTTGTAATTGCTATTTGTGACGGTATCAATGCACAAACAATTCCGCTTGGTAATTCTTTTGATAGCATTATTGCTCCTGGAGACGGAGCATTTACTTATTATCTTAATTATTACAAACCTGCTAACTACGATAGTGCCAGTAGTCCTATATTATTAGCTATTCACGGAATAGGGGGGGATGGTACTGAAATTAGAACTGTTTTAACAGGTATTGCCGATAGACAAAATGCTTTAATTGTAGCACCTGCAATGTTGTTTTCTTGGTTTATTGCTTTTTCTGATTATGATAGTATTACTCAAGATGCTGTATGGATGCCACTTCTTCTCAAAGAGATATACAAACATGTAAAAACAAGAGAGAATAGGAATTCAATCCCTGTTTATTTTACTGGATGGTCTGCTGGAGCACAATGTCTTACACGAACAATGTTAATTCGGCAGGCGATACCAGATTCAATTCCTATTGTAAGTGCAATGTCAGCAAACCCTGGCTCCTATACCTTTTGTACAGACACGTTTCAAGGCGTTTCTATGCCTTATCCTTGGGGATTAAATGGTGGACTGTGGTTCAATCCATTCGGCACAAAAATTAAATTAGATTTTATTTGCAACCAACATGTAAAACAATATTACAATGAAAATTATAATGTGTTAATTGGAACTGCTGATACAATTTCAGGTGTAGGAGGTTCATCTTCTGGTCTGTTGGCACAAGGGGCTAATCGCTATGAAAGAGCTCAGAATTTTTATACGTTTTCTGATACCAATGCCGTAGCAAAAGGTACTACCCTATTGTGGCAGTATGATACTGTGCCAGGTGTAGGGCATAACGCTAACTTAATGTACAATACAAAAGCAAACCCAACCGATAGTTTTACTATAGCAGAAAATATGTTGTTTAACACCCCTTGGCATCCTGTACCCACATTTGTTCCTGTGGTTAATTTTAATACTATTGATACAGGGTTAACAGTAGCTTTTTCAGATTCTACATTAAATACTCCAAATAGTTGGTTTTGGGATTTTGGAGATGGCGATACCTCATTAGTTCAAAACCCAGTTCATACTTATAGTAGTTCGGGTATATATTACGTTTGCCTTACTGCTGGTGATTCGTGTGTTACCGATAGTTATTGTGATAGTATTAATGTGATTACTGTTGGAATTGATAAAAAAACCAAAAACTCAATTAATATTTACCCCAACCCAACCTCAACTGACTTCACCATAAAGGGCTTAACCGAATCCTACAATTTAACCATTTACAATTCTTTAGGACAATTACTTTACACAGAAAACAACATCTTAGAACCTTCTAAAAGAGTTGATATAAGTAGGCATGCAAAAGGATTAATCTTTGTAA
>JAJCYN010000106.1 GCA_029262915.1 Flavobacteriales bacterium | reverse complement strand
TAATTCAGCAAGTATTGGCAACATTTCTTTGTTTGCTGTTCTTTCTCCTCTCTCTATTTTACTCAATGTTGAAGGGTCAAGATCTAACACGGATGCAACTTTTCTAAGTGGTAGTTTATGTTCTTCCCTCAGTCTTTTGATATGTTCTCCAAATGATTCTTTGACTGTCATTTTTCTGTTTTTATTCTTGAAAATTATTTCAGGACATTAATTGTCCAAATCTAGCAAAATATGGTATTACCGACCCGCGAGGGTCATTTCTCCCAACGGTTTTGTGTATGATTAGTGGCGTGTTTAAGCAATTATTTTAGCAAATAAAAACCGAATAGAAAATCCGCGAGGATTTTCGTAAGTAGGCGAGAACTAGCCATTAATTATACACGGTGTTGGCATTAGTTTTTATTCACTTATTCAATTTATTTTCTGTCAGATGTTTTGTTAATTTTAATTCGCGCAATTTTTTTTTCAGTTTATCCATTTTCCAAGAATAAAAAATTGAAAGTGTTATTGACATAACGATAAAACCAAATATTACGGCTTCGTGATATTCCATTCTTTCAATTAAGGGTGGACGACCCCATCTTCCAGGAATATAAGGATGAAAAAAGGGAAGTACTAAAACAACTCCGATAAAAAACGGAATTTTCTTTTTTAGTTTTGTTATTTCTTTTGAACAATCGTTGTATTCAATAATCGCTTGTTCGTGCTTCTCCTTAATTGTCATATTAGGTGTTGGTAATAGTTTTTTTATTGAGATTCAATTCAGCCATCATTCATTTATCTTTTCATTGTCAGAGCAATATAGAAGAAAGCAATTAAGAAAAGTAAAGTTAGAATAGAGTTTCCAATTAATCCAATCAGAGTTTTATTTCCTTTAGATTTCCGTTCTTTAATTCCGACAAAAATTCCACCAATGCTTATTCCGAATATTATTATTCCAACTAATGCAAAATAAATATTATCAGATTCTGTTAGTCCTAATTCAGTCCAGAATTTGTCCGCAAGAAATGCAAGAATTATAATTAAAATGTTCGTTATTAAAATTTTGTTCGTTGTAGGTTTTGTCATTCAGTTTTTTATTTTCTGATAATAATATTATTCGTTTTATTCAGTTTGAGGCAGTTCTGTCAAATTAATGCCAACTATTGGATACATAGATAACTCCACATATCCTTACAATTAGGTATAAAAATAATACTTTTTTGCTAAAAAAGGGTATATTCGTTTTATTATGTCTATTCCCGATTTTGTGAAAATATTGGAGGTTAAGCGGTATAGTAAAAATACCATAGATAACTATGTTTCGGTAGTAAAGATGGCTCAACAATATTTTAATCAGCCATTAAATAAGGTTGATGAAACAGGGTTACACAAATATTTTTACCATATGGTGCATACTAAAAAAGTATCGTATTCATACCAAAAACAAATTGCAATGGGGCTAAAGCTCTATTATAAAGAAGTGTTTAATACAAATATTAATTTAGAGTTTTTATTTCCTAAGCGAAAACCAGAAAAACTCCCTGTTATATTATCGAAACAGGATATTATTAGAATTATTGAAAAAAGCAACAACATTAAGCATAAAAGTATGATAGCTCTTACTTATAGTGCTGGACTTAGAATAGGGGAATTAATTGATTTAAAAATTTCAGATATTGATTCTAGCCGAATGGTCATCCATATAAAATCTGCCAAAGGAAATAAAGACCGTATAATTCCCCTTTCCGAAAAGTTATTAATAATGCTTCGCACTTATTACAAAGAATACAGTCCTAAGGAATTCATGTTTGAAGGGCAAAAAGGAGGTAGGTATACTACTTCTAGTTTTGGTAAACTATTAAAAAGAGCAGCTCAAAAAGCAAAAATTAATAAAGATATTACAGCACATACGCTTCGTCATAGTTATGCAACACACTTATTAGAAAAAGGAACAGACATAAGAGTAATTCAAAAGTTGTTAGGTCACAACTCTATTAAAACAACCATGCTTTATACCCAGGTGGCTGAACCCACATTGTTAAATGTTAAAAGCCCTTTTGACGATTAAAACTAGCTGTCTTAAGTTCAAATTTTTACCTCCTTACATTAATTTTGTAGCTTTGCAAAGCTAAAAAGCAAGGAATCCATGCAATTCGAATTAACCAAAGAATATTTAGAACAACTTAATACGGCTGTTGGAGGCAATGTTGAGGCTAAAGTTCTTAAGCTTATTGATGGGCTTCATGCGGTTGATGTTGCTGAAATTTTAGATGAACAATCTATTGATGAGGCAAAAGCGTTTTATGCCTTTTTGCCGGAAGAACTTGCTGCTGATGCGTTAGTGGAGTTGGACGAGGATACCCGAGAAAAATTTTTAAAAGCAATTTCTTCTGAAGAAATTGCGGAGAAAATTATTGATAACCTTGAATCTGATGATGCGGCTGATGTTATTGGGGAGTTATCAGAAGAAAAGCAAGACGAGGTAATTGCCCACATTGAAGATATAGAGCAGGCTGGAGATATTATAGATTTACTGAACTATGATGAAGATACTGCCGGAGGGTTGATGGCTAAGGAGTTGGTAAAGGTTAAAATTGATTGGGATGTTGCAACTTGTATCAAAGAAATTAGAACTCAAGCTGAAGAGGTGGAAAAATTATACACTGTTTATGTAGTGGATGAAAATGATATTTTGCAAGGAAGAATTTCATTAAAAAAAATTTTTTTTTCATGTTTATGTAATGAAGTAAAATATTTTTATAATTATTTAGTTAT
>JAJCYN010000105.1 GCA_029262915.1 Flavobacteriales bacterium | reverse complement strand
GATGGTGGTTATGGAAAAAATGAAGCCTCTACAATTGTAGATTGTACAGGACATGAACCAGAAATTATCCGACAGGGAATTGGTGAAATTTTCTTATGATAAAATTGTCGTTGAGATATCACTCTTTCACTTTTCGTTAATCAAAGCACACCATTTAAAACACTATTTTTTCGTTTGATTTTATTTCTCTTATTTTTGATTTTTCTCAAAAATCAATGCGTTGTCTAATCATCATATTTACAATTTGTTATGCTTTTCAACTAAAAGCTCAAAAATCGTTGCTTATAAAAAAAGCTACTTCCGAAATAACAATTGATGGCGAACTAAATGAACTGGATTGGTTAACTGCTGATAAAGCCAGAAATTTCCAGCAAAGCTATCCCGCAGACACAATAATAGCTCAAACTCAAACAGAAGTAATGGTTACTTTCGATAAAGATAACCTGTATATAGCAGCCATTTGTTACGATAGTTTACCAGATAAACAATATACGGTACAATCTTTAAAACGAGATTTTAATAATGGAATCAGCGATAATTTTTCCATTCATCTCGATCCATTTAACGACAATGTTAATGGGTTTAGTTTTAGTGTGAATCCATTAGGAGTACAACGAGAAGGTTTGATTGAAGGTGGTGGAAATTTTGGAGCTTCTACCGATTGGGATAATAAATGGTTTGTGGAAGTAAAACGGCATCCAGATAAATGGATTGTCGAAATGAAAATTCCATTCAAAACTATTCGATACAATCATGACCTATCAACTTGGGGAATTAACTTTTCTCGAAATGATTTAAAACGTAATGAAAAATCTGTTTGGAATCCTGTTCCTAGACAATATGATGCTGCTTCATTAGCATTTACTGGAAAATTAAATTGGGATGAAAAAGCAGAAAAAGCAGGAACAAATATTTCTATAATTCCATATCTAATTGGTAGCTCATTAAACGATTTTGAAAATGATGTTGATGATGTTGATGGAAATGTGGGTTTTGATGCTAAAGTTGCCGTTACTTCTTCTTTAAATTTAGACATTACAGTCAACCCAGACTTCTCACAAGTAGAAGTAGATCAACAGGTAACTAACCTATCACGATTTAGTTTGTTTTTTCCCGAAAGAAGACAGTTCTTCATCGAAAATAGTGATCTTTTTTCTCAATTTGGGTTTCGACAAATCAGACCATTTTTCTCAAGAAGAATAGGACTAAATAATGGAAATATCATTCCAATAATTGGGGGAGCCCGTTTAAGTGGTAAACTCAATAAAAATTGGCGGATAGGAATTATGAATATGCAAACAGAAGGATTCGGTGGTACTGTTGATAGAGATCCAGTAAAACCTCAAAACTATACGGTTACTGCTTTACAAAGAAGAGTTGGAAAACGCTCTAGTTTAGATGCTATTTTTGTGAACAGACAAGGCTTTAACGACAAAAACATTGATTATTCTGATTACAACAGAATTGTTGGTGCTGACTTTAACCTAAGATCAGACAATAATAAATGGCAAGGAAGAGCATTTTATCACCGTGCTTACACCCCAAATTTAAAAGACAAAAAATTTACCCATGCAACTTGGTTAATGCACAATTCTGAGAAAATTACGGCACATTGGAACTATGAGTTCGTTGGAAAAAACTACAGAACAGATGTTGGTTTTGTACCCAGAATTTCTCAATTTAATACCGAAACAGGAGAGGTTGTTTATGCCTCATATTGGCGTTTTGAGCCTTCTTTTGATTACCGGTTTTATCCTAAATCAAGTGTAGTTCAAAATTATCAAATCGGAACACATTGGAGCGAATATTTAAATGATGATTTTGAGTCAACTGAAAGGCAAGTTGACGCTAATTTTACGGTTAGTTTTGTTAATCAGAGTAGGTTCAGTTTACGAGCATTTAATAATGAAGTATTGTTGTCTTTCCCTACAGACATCACATTTTCTGGAAACAATCCTATTGATTCTGGTAGGTATAAATACAATAATATAGCGGCCAACTACAATTCAAGTACCTTCAAAATTTTCAATTATAGTTTAAGTGCTGATTATGGTGATTATTTTATTGGAGAAAAACTAACCACTTCTGCCAGTATAAATTACCGAGCGCAGCCCTGGGGGATTTTTGGAGTAAACATCAACCAGAATAAAATATTTATGCCTGATGGTTTTGACGATGCTTCATTGTGGTTAATCGGTCCAAAATTAGAATTCTCCTTTACAAAAAAAGTTTTCTTTACCACTTTTATTCAGTACAACACTCAAATAGATAATGTAAACATCAATGCCCGTTTTCAATACCGCTTTAAACCCATGTCAGATTTATTTATCGTTTATACCGACAATTATAACTCTCCTAACCTGTCCATTAAAAATAGGGCTTTAGTCATTAAATTGGTGTATTGGATTAATGTATAAATCCATGAATCTAAGACACTTAGTTTACCGAATATCATGCCTAACTGACCGCTTACGAAGAAAATGAACGTAACTATTGATAACATCCCTTTTTTTTTTAGATTCGCTCCTTACCTAACTAAAATACAATTTTATGAAACGCCTAATCCTTGCCTTAACCTTAATTATTGGGCTATCTACTTTTAGTACTGCACAGGTTACAGTTGAAACAATTATTCCTGATACTGTTTTTGTTTGCCCAGATACATTTCAAGTGGCTGTTTATGTTATAAATTCAGGTCCAACATCGATTGACAGTCTTAAAATTACACAAAGTTTTGAGTCAGGTATTAATTTAATTAATGTAGATTCGTTGTTTAACGCTAATTCTTTTGACTTATCTAATTCTAATGCTCCTATTTTTAATACTAATAGTTTAGCCA
>JAJCYN010000104.1 GCA_029262915.1 Flavobacteriales bacterium | reverse complement strand
ATTATTGATGATAATGGTAAGCATTGTAGTTATTGTAAAAATGGAGAGCACAAAAATGAAAATCCATATACCATTAATTTAAAAAATGAACTACCTTATTTTGCTACTGGTTTAGGTTTATTAGGCACTGGTCTTATTGTTCGAGCAAAAAATGAAGAAGCTCCTTTTACAATTGAAGAATTAAATTTCTTAGATGCTGGTAAAATTAACCGATTTGATAGAGGAGCTGCTCGAAATAATTCATCATCAGCTAGAACAATTAGTGATGTTATTTTATTAAGTGGAACTGCTTTGCCTCTTTTCTTTTTAAGCAACCACCATACAGGTAAGGATTTTGTTCCTTTATTTGTAATGAGTACTGAAGTTTTTGCAATTACAAGCGGTCTAACTTTAACCACTAAATTTACTTTTAATCGTACTCGACCTTTAACTTATAATCCTGAGTTTTCTGATGAATTAAGAACCGACAAAACCAGTAAACTTTCTTTCTTTTCGGGTCATACAGCAACAACAGCATCATTTTCTGTTTTTATGGCAAAAGTAATTCACGATTATCATCCCAATATGAGGCCAGGAGTAAAAGTTGCTGTTTGGACTTTTGGTTTATCGCTTCCAGCAGTAACAGGTTATTTTAGAGTAAAAGGAGGTAAACATTTTGCCACTGATGTAATTGTAGGTTATGCTGTTGGAGCAACTGTTGGGTGGCTAGTACCTCATTTGCATAAAAAGAAGAAAAAAGATTCAAAATTTTCTATGGCTCCATTTAATTATAGTGGAGCAAGTGGGTTAACTTTGAATTGGAAATTGTAGTTTATTCAAAAAAAGCCATTTAGAAATTCCAACCTTTTGTCTCTATATTTGTCTTATAAATAAGGAGAATCATTATTAGTAATTGGGACAATCATAAAATAATTAAAGGATGCGTGGCATTTGATGCTAAAGCACAGAGAATTCTGTATGAAAAATATTCATCACAGATGTATGGTGTTTGTTTACGTTATGCTAAAAACCGATATGATGCAGATGATATTTTTCAGCAAGGGTTTTATTTGGTTTATAAAAATATAAATCAATTAAAAAATAATGATGCTTTAAGTGGATGGATTAAACGAATTTTTGTGAATTCAGCAATTGAGTTTAATAGAAAAATCAATCAAATGATTGTTATTGATGATAGTGAAATGCCTTTAAAAGAAAGTATTGTTGATGTTAATCAGGCGTTAAGCAATTTAGGTGTGGATGAATTAACAAAACTAATTCAACAATTACCAAAAGAAAGCCGAAAGGTTTTTAATTTATATATGATAGATGGGCTTTCACATAAGGAAATTGCAGAAAAATTGAATATATCAGAAAGTACGTCAAAATCTCAACTACATTACGCTAAAAACATATTGAAACAAAAGATTATTAATAGAACAGTTATTACAAAAAAAGCAAACTATTAGAGTTGGAAGACAAAGAAAACATAGAATTTAAAAACCTCATTTCAAAGAAATATGATGGTTATGCACCTCCTCCGTCAGAAGAATTGTGGGATAAAGTATATGTAGATATTGCTGACTTAAAAGCTTCCAAATTTAAAAAACGAGCAGCCTATTACAAATGGCTTAGCTTAGGTCTTCTTCTATTACTAATTGGAGGAGGAATATTATATCAATTTAAAGATGAAAATAAGATTGTTCAACTTGATTCCGAAGAAGTGTTAAGTGATAATAAGCAAGATAATGAGAATTTTACTGAAAAAGAAAATACAACAAAATCAATAACAAGTGAAACTACCCAATCTAGCGAGAACAGCAAAGCAAACCAATTAATTGTTAAACCAGAAGCTGAACGAATAAGAAATACACAAAATAAAGAAAGTAATACTGCTAATGAAGTAGTTGAAAATGTGCAGCAAATTGATAAGAACTCAATTGATGAATCAAATAAAAAAGGTCCTATAATTAATGTTGAATTAACAAAAGATAATAAAGTTTTAAACCCCAATGATAAAAACAAAATAGACAAGATAGACAATGAGTTAAGTACGTTATCAGAACCTAAAGGAGAAGAAAACATTAATACAAATCAGGGTATTGATGCAGAAGAGGATATACGAGAACTCAATAACAAACTAGATGATGAAGGAAGTAAAACTAACCCCCTCAAAACTACAACAAACAATCTTACAAAAGATAATACAACTTTAAATTCCAGTGATAAAAATGAAACAGAAAACATAAGCAACGAATTAAGTGCAGCCGAATCTGAAGAAAAAGAAAAGACTAACGCAAATGAAGCTAACGACAACGAAAAAAAGGAAACTAAACTTGATGATAATGTATTAAAAAAGGAAAATAATGATTCTGAATTACCAATAAATGGTATTAATCAAGTTCACAAAAAAGATGAGAAGACCCTTGTTGATAGTTTAACCAATGTCATAGCAGAGTTAAATGAGCAATTAAACAATCAAGATTCCATTTCAGACAATGATTCTGATACCTTAGATATTGCAAATAACCCAGATAGTGCAACTGTACCTCCTGTTGTTTCTGAAAAAAGTTTATCTCGAATTACTGTTTCTGCTGTTTTCCTACCTACTTATTCTTATCGTTCTTTACAAGATGTAGGAGGAAACGCAACTGATTTTCACAACACCAATCAAAATGCCAGTTTTCAGTTCAATGCAGGAATAGGTGTTGGATATAACATTTCGGATAAGTTGAGTGTAAACTTAGGAGTAGATTACAATAAACTTAATCAAGAGGTGGA
>JAJCYN010000103.1 GCA_029262915.1 Flavobacteriales bacterium | reverse complement strand
TCTCGATAATCGAGTAACAGCTTCTTCCTCTTTTCCTTCTGGCACAACTAATAAAATGGGTTGATTTAAATCTTCAATCAAAGCACCAACCCAGGGAGCAAAACCACCATCTAAACCTATAAAAATTGAGTTAGAAATATGTTCTTTCACAAACTCGGTTGTTGACCTCACATCTAAAATTAGAGCACTTTTTTCTTCAGCTAAAAAAGAAAATTCTTTTACTGATAGAGCAGTTAATCCTTGTTGTAAAATTTCGTCATAACTTTTATTTACCCCTTTGTTCATTCCAACATTTTTTGGAAAATATTGAGGGGGAGCTACTAAACCAGTTGTTACTTCTTTCACAAACTCTTCTTTAGTCATATTTGCTCTCAATGCATAATTTGTTTCTTTTTGATGACCAAGCGTATCAAAAGTTTCTTTGCTCATATTTTTACCACAAGCCGAACCCGCTCCGTGTGCCGGATAAACAATGGTTTCGTTTGGCAAAGGCATAATTTTATTTCTTAGCGAATCAAATAAATGTCCAGCTAAATCAGCTTCAGTTAAATCAGATTTTACTGCTAAATCTGGTCTTCCAACATCTCCAATAAAAAGGGTGTCTCCAGTAAAAACACAATGCTCTTTTTTGTTTTCATCCAACAATAAATAAGTAGATGATTCCATTGTATGACCTGGAGTGTGAAGTAATTTTAGTTCAATATTTCCTAGGTTAAAAATCTCATTATCTTTTCCAGAGTGGAAATCGAAATTCGGATGTGCATTTGGACCAAAAACAATAGTTGCACCTGTTTCTTTTGCTAAATCTACGTGTCCCGAAACAAAATCTGCGTGAAAATGGGTTAGAAAAACATATTTAATTTTTGCACCTCTTTCATTTGCCATTTTAATATAAGGAGTTGTTTCTCTTAAAGGATCAATAATGGCAACTTCTCCATTTGATTCGATGTAATAAGCAGCTTCTGCCAAACATCTTGTATATAATTGTTCTATGTACATAACTTACTGTATAACTGTTTCTTTAAAAATGATAATTATTCCCATAACTAAAACAAACCAACCAAACCCTTTTTTTAATTTAGGACCATCTATTTTATGAGAAAGTTGATGTCCAATAAAAATTCCGACAGCAGCTAAAGCTGTAAAAATTAATAATAACGACCAATTTATTTCTATATTTTGAAGATCTCCTAAAAAACCAATAAGTGATTTTGCAGCAATAATTGCTAAAGAAGTTCCAATGGCTTTTTTCATAGGAAGGTTGCTCAACATAACCAATGCTGGAATAATAATAAAACCTCCACCAGCACCAACCAACCCTGTTAATATTCCAATCAAAACACCTTCAATTAGTATTAAAGGGTAGTTGAATTTTTGTTCTACATCTTGTACAATTTCCTTTCTTCCTTTTATCATCGACACCGATGCTAAAATCATTAGGACGGCAAACAATCCCATTACAAAAAGTCGTTTAGTAAAAACAAAAGTGTCGATTGTAAAGATTTCACTAGGAATTGCCGGGACTAAAAATTTTCTAGTAGCATAAACACTTATTATAGCTGGAATTCCAAAAATAGTAGCTGTTCTTAGATCAACAAAACCTTGCTTGTACTTAATTGTTGCTCCAATTAAGCTGGCTGTTCCAACCACAAATAATGAATAAGCTGGTGCTGTTTCAGCTGCTTCCACACCCAATAAATAAACCAAAATAGGCACAGTTAAAATAGAACCACCGCCACCAATTAATCCTAAAGAAAGCCCTATTAATATAGCTGATATGTAACCTAAAATTTCCAACTATTTACTCTTGACATTTATCGATGCATTCAACAATTTGTGATAATCGTTGATGCTTTAGTGAATAGTAGCAATTTTTTCCAGAACGCTCAGAAAGCAAAACACCTTTGTTTTTTAAAATACTTAAATGGTGCGAGGCAACCGCCTGTTCTATTTTTAAAGTTTCGTGAATTTCTGTAACACTTAATTTTTTATTATCATTTAACATCCCAACAATAGCTATTCTTGTTGGGTGAGCAATGGCTTTAAGCATTTCAGATGCGGATTCTAGTTTATTTAATGCAATCATAACATATAGTTATCTATATTTATAGATGCAAATATATATAAAAAACTATATATGTTCCAAATTATACTAAAATTTAAATACTTTTATGGTTCAAATAAAGTTTATGCAGAAGATACAGAATTACATAAATGGAGAGTTAGTTGAACCAATTTCCAAAACATACATCGATAACTATAATCCTTCAATTGGAGAGGTTTATTCTTTAATCCCGGATTCGGATGAACAAGACGTTGAGTTGGCAACTAAAGCTGCAAAAGCTGCTTTCCCAAAATGGAGCAAGACACCTAAAGATGATCGGTCAAGAATTTTGCAGAAATTGGCTCAATTAATTGAGGATAATTTAGATCGGTTAGCAGAGGCAGAATCTCGTGACAATGGAAAGCCATTAAGCTTGGCAAAACGAGTTGATATTCCAAGAGCAGCGAGTAATTTTAATTTTTATGCAACAGGTATTTTACATTATGCTTCCGAATCGCACGCAATGGAAGACACAGCAATTAATTATACATTACGAGAACCAATAGGTGTTTGTGGCTGTATTTCCCCTTGGAATTTGCCGTTGTATTTATTTACCTGGAAAATTGCTCCAGCACTTGCTGCAGGTAATACGGTGGTTGCGAAACCCTCTGAAGTTACTCCGTTTACGGCTTATTTATTATCAGAACTATGTGTTGAAGCAGGACTTCCAAATGGAGTTTTAAACATTGTACACGGTCTGGGACATAAAGTAGGAACAGCTATTACAAAACATACAGATATTCCTGTTATTTCTTTTACTGGAGGAACCGTTACTGGTGCAGAAATTATAAAAATTGCTGGACCAATGTTCAAAAAGATGTCGTTAGAGTTAGGAGGTAAAAATCCCAATATAATTTTTGATGACTGTGACTTTGATAAAGCTTTAAAAACTACTATGCACTCATCTTTTGCAAATCAAGGACAGATATGTTTGTGTGGATCAAGAATTTTTGTGAAACGTGGGATTTATGAAAAATTTAAAATAGCTTTTGTAGAGAAAACCAAAAAATTGAAAGTTGGAAACCCTTTTGATACAGATACAAATTTAGGAGCTGTGGTTTCTCAACCTCATATGGAAAAAGTATTGAGTTATGTAAAATTAGCTCAAGAAGAAGGAGGAACAGTTTTGACAGGAGGTCATCAAGTTCATTTAGACGGAGAATTACAAAACGGATATTACATTGCACCAACAATTATTGAAGGATTAACTTTTGATTGCAGAACCAATCAAGAAGAAATTTTTGGACCTGTTGTAACCATTATGCCTTTTGATACTGAAGAAGAAGTATTAATGATGGCAAATAGCACTAAATATGGATTAGCTTCTACAGTTTGGACACAAGATGTAACGAAAGCACACAATGTTGCTTCAAAATTACATTCAGGAATTGTATGGGTGAACTGTTGGTTATTAAGAGATTTAAGAACTCCTTTTGGTGGAGTTAAAAATTCTGGTGTTGGTCGTGAAGGAGGGTTTAATGCTTTTGAATTTTTTACAGAACCTAAAAATGTTTGTATTAAATTGTAATTAGTGGTTCACTACTCTCTGTATCCAATTTCATTAGGTTTATCTAATATGCTATTTTTGGCTATAAGCCAATAATTCATCATTTATAATATTATAAACTTTATCTCTCAATGGTGCGATATCTTCCTCAGTCATCCCAATAGTTGAAATTGGTTCTTGAATAATAGCCTTTGAAATTCCAGGGCTAGCTTTTCCAGAAAATAAACCCGCCATTTCAACCCTTTTGTAATTAGTAAAAAAAACGATAGGAAGCACTGGTATTTGCTTTTCAATAGCTAATTTAAATGCTCCACTCTTAAAACGTAACATTTCCGGAACATTTTCTGAAATAGTCCCTTCTGGAAATATTACAACACTATGTCCCTTATCCAATTCCTCTGCACACCTTTCCATAGCTCGTTTCCCAGACATACTACTTTTCCTGTTAACAGGAATGTTCATTTTTTTAAAAAAGATATTAAAAACAGGAACGTTTGCTAATTCCTTTTTCCCCATAAAAACAAAATATTGAGTAAACGTTTGGTACAAAATGAGAATGTCCAAGTAAGAAGAATGATTAGGAGTAATCACATAGGCTTGTCCTTTTTTAATGTAGTCTTTATTTTTTACCTGCATGAAAATCCCAACCAAATACATTAAAATCCCTGTATGCACTAACAATAAATTAAATCCTTTGTTAAAATGTTTTTCATTCAATAATAACATTAAATAAAAAGGATAAAATAAAAGGAGCAAAATAGTAAACCATATAAAAATGTATATCTTGTATAGTCCGCCTATTATTTCTCTTGCTTTTTTCATTTTGACAAGCAAAGGTATAAAAAGGAATTCTCTTTTTACTAACCCACTTAATCACCTTTTTACTTTATACTAACTATAAAAAATATATTTTTGTTCTATGGCGAGAATATTAACTGGAGTACAAAGTACAGGAACACCACATTTAGGAAACTTATTGGGAGCAATTTTACCAGCTATCAAAATGGCAAACGAAGCTAATAATGAAGCATTCCTATTTATTGCAGATATGCATTCGCTTACACAAATTAAAGATGCAAAAACCTTAAAAGAGAACACTAATTGTACTGCTGCAGCTTGGTTATCTTGCGGGTTAAATACTAATGATACTGTTTTTTATCGTCAATCTGATGTTCCAGAAGCAACGGAACTTGCTTGGTATTTAAGTTGCTTTTTTCCCTACCAAAGATTAACATTAGCCCATTCATTTAAAGATAAAGCAGATAGATTAGAGGATGTAAATTCAGGATTATTTAGTTACCCTATGTTAATGGCTGCAGATATTTTGTTGTATGATGCAGAATTGGTTCCGGTTGGAAAAGATCAAATGCAACATATAGAAATGACTAGAGATGTTGCCAACCGGTTTAACCACAAAATGGGGGAAACATTAATTTTACCTGAAGTTATTGTGCAAAAAGACACCATGCTAATACCTGGAACTGACGGTGAGAAAATGAGTAAATCAAAAGGGAATTTGATTAATATTTTCTTAGATGACAAGAAATTGAGAAAACAAGTGATGTCCATTGAGACCGATAGTACTCCATTAGAAGAACCAAAAGAGACAGCTACTTGTAATGCTTTTGCACTATACAAATTATTAGCTTCAGAAACACAAATTGCTAAAATGAAATTAAATTATGAAGGTGGAAATTATGGTTACGGGCATGCAAAGAAAGAGTTGTTTGAATTAATTTGCGAAAAATTTAGCAAAGAAAGAGAACAGTTTAATTATTACATGGATAACCTAGATGAGCTAGACGAAAAACTAAAAATAGGTGCTGAAAAAGCACGTATTGTTGCTCGAAGTGTTTTGAGCAGAGTAAGAGAAAATTTGGGGTATTAGTAACAAAAAATCCTCTTTACCCTCGGTGAATAAGAAGTTAAAATTTCATAAGGGATAGTACCAATACATTTTGCCATTTTAGTTATTGGGTTTTTATCGCTAAAAACATAAGCTTCATCACCTTCTTTACAATCAATATTGGTAACATCTATCATTACCATATCCATACAAACATCACCAATTATTGAAGATTTTTCTCCATTAACAATCATTTGCCAATTACCATTTCCTAGTTTTCTACTTAAACCATCAGCATAACCTATTGGAATTATAGCAATTTTTAAATTCTCTGTAGCGATTCCTTTCCTACTATACCCAATTGTTTCTCCTCTAGAAATGTATTTTATTTGAGCAATTTTAGATTTTAATGTGCTTGCAGACAGCAATTTTTGTTGGGTATCTTCATCAGAAGAAACCCCGTATAACCCAATTCCTAATCTTACCATATCAAATTGTGCATTATTAAAACGAATAATTCCATTCGAATTTAAAATGTGTTTGTCTATATGGTAATCAAATTCATTAGAAATAATATTTGCTATTTGTTTAAACACATTAATTTGCTGATTGGTAAAGTCATCATGTGCTGAATCATCAGTAGCAGCTAAATGAGAAAAAACACTTTCTATTTTAAGATTAGGGTTTTTCTTTAAAATTTCCATTAATTCAATAATTTCATTGTCATTAAAACCCAAACGATGCATTCCTGTATCAATTTTTAGGCTAATTGCAAAGGGAACCTTATCAACTTTTTTTAGCAAAACTTTTAATGCATGTAGCGAAAAAATTGCGGGTGTTAATTTGTAGTCAACCATCAAATTAAAACTATCTACTTCTGGTTTCATTACCATAATAGGTAAATTAATTCCTGCTTTTCTTAATTCTATTCCTTCAAAAATATTGGCAACTCCTAAATAATCAACATTATTCTCTTCTAGTAATCTGGCAACTTCATAAGTTCCTAAACCATAAGAAAATGCCTTAACCATTACCATTATTTTGGTTGTTGGATTTAATAATGATCTAAAATAATTTAGATTTGAGACTAAATTATTCATGTTAATTTCTAGGGTAGTATCGTAAACTAATTCTTTAATAACTTAATCTTTAGTTGCCTTACTAAAACAATTTCTACAAAGCGGTTCATATTCATCAACCTCTCCTAATAAAACAAGCTCTTCTTTATCAATAATTCTATGGGAATAATTGGCTAATTCTCCACATTTCATACAAATAGCGTGAACCTTGGTTATGTACTCTGCACTAGCCATGATTCCTGGCATTGGTCCAAAGGGAACTCCCTTAAAATCCATATCTAATCCAGCAACAATCACTCTTACTCCACTATTTGCCAATTGATTACAAACTGCAACTAATCCATCATCAAAAAATTGGGCTTCATCAATACCAACAACTTCGACATTATTTGCTAAAATAAGAATATTAGAAGATGAGGGAACAGGAGTAGAATGAATTTCATTTGCATCGTGGGAAACAACTAATTCATCATCATATCGTGTGTCAATTCCTGGCTTAAAAATTTCGGCTTTTTGTTTTGCAAATTGGGCTCGTTTCATTCTTCGAATTAATTCTTCCGTTTTTCCAGAAAACATAGAACCACAAACAACTTCTATCCAGCCCTTTTTATTTGATGGGTTTATGGTGTTTTCTAAAAACATTCAATTCTTTATATAATCAGAAATTTTATTAGCTTTATAGCATTGTTTTAACAACATCAAAACAAGCCTCGAAGTTATGGAAATTGAACAATTACGCAAAGAGTTAAATCATTTATTAAATAATGTTATTGAACATTCTCAAGATTTTTCTAACAAAAGACAGATCCCGTCATTAGAAATAAGTGTAGTTCTTGCAAAAATTAATAAAATGCAAGAAAATTTAGCTGTATTGAGGCATTTACTCCAAGAACGAGAAAATAATCAAAAAACAGAAAACAAAACAAAACAAGAAATAGCATCCGAAATTACTACTGAACAATTACCAAAAACAGAGCAAATTTTTGAAAAAGAAAACCTTATCGTTGAACCCAATAACGAAGATGCTTCCATTTCAGATAAAATGCAACAATCTTCAATAACAAAATTAGTAGATGCATTCAATTTAAATGATCGTTATCTTTTTGCGAATGAATTGATGCGTGATAGATAATCCAAAAATGTTAAAATAAAATAAGCCAAAAAGCATTTGGCCTCTAGTTCGACATTTTTTTTATCGTTTCTCATTTAATAGACAAAATATGAAAAGTACGAAAAGTGTGAAAAATATGAATATTGTTATTTATCGCAATCGATGTGTAGATTCCAAACTCTGTCTTCGCCGATAGTATTAGATCTTATCTCTACATCGAAGAGTTTGAGTTTGGATCCATCATTATTACT
>JAJCYN010000102.1 GCA_029262915.1 Flavobacteriales bacterium | reverse complement strand
GAAAAAGCAGTTGAAAAATACTCTGCCATAAAATCTGATTATGCTGCATCTAATGAAGGTAGAACCATAGATAAATATATTGCCAGAGCTGAAGCATTAAAATAATGGCTACTGTAAATAACAATTTATCTGATTACGATATAAATTCAATTCCGGATGCTACAGAAATGGTCTTCGGAATTGTTGTTTCTGAATGGAACGAGAACATTACTAAAGGTTTATTAGAAGGTGCTTACAACACGCTGATTAAACACGGAGCAATAGAAAATAACATTATTGTTCAATTTGTTCCTGGAACATTTGAATTACCTTTAGGGGCACAAACCTTTTTTGAGAAAACGAAAGTTGATGCTGTTATTTGCTTAGGAAGTGTTATACAAGGAGAAACCAAGCATTTCGATTTTGTATGCGAAGGTGCTACTATGGGGATAAAAGATGTTACTTTAAAATACAACAAGCCCGTTATTTTTGGTGTGTTAACCGATAATACGGAACAACAAGCCATAGATCGTTCTGGAGGAAAGTATGGCAATAAAGGAGATGAAGCCGCTGTTACTGCCATTAAAATGGTGAAGTTTCAGAAAGAAATATAAAAAAACCTCCAACATTTCTATTGGAGGTTTTTTGTTTTCTCATACTAAGTTTTATCAGAGTGCAAGACACATATAGAATCATTTATCTATCCTTCGACAAGTTCAGGATGACAAATAATTAAATTAATCCATTACTTCAACACTATTCATTTTATCACCTTCTTTAATTTCATCAATTACATCAAGTCCTTCTACTACTTTTCCCAAACAAGTATGGTTTCCATCTAAATGAGCAGTATTGTTTCTGCTATGACATATAAAGAACTGCGAACCTCCAGTATTTCTTCCTGCATGAGCCATAGACAACACACCTCTATCGTGGTATTGGTTTTCTCCATCTAACTCACAATCTATTGAATAACCAGGTCCTCCCATTCCTGTTCCATCTGGACAACCACCTTGAATTACGAAATCGTTTAACACTCTATGAAATGTTAATCCATTGTAATATCCTTTTTTAATTAATGTTGTAAAGTTTTCTACTGTTTTTGGAGCATCTTTTTCATATAACTCCAAGGTCATATCTCCTTTGTCTGTTTTAATTATTGCTTTCATATATATTATTTATTCTATTTTACCTGCTAATAAATAAAGTACTGCCATTCTAATGGCCACTCCATTTTGTACTTGTTCTAATATTATTGATTGTTTACTATCTGCTACATCAGAAGTAATCTCTACTCCTCTATTTATTGGGCCTGGATGCATTACCGTAATTTCCTTATCTAACGAGTCTAAAAGTTGTTTATCTAATCCATAAAGCATTGAGTATTCTCGTAGAGATGGAAAAAACTTCATATCCTGTCGTTCTAATTGTATTCTCAGCATCATTGCTACATCACACCAATTTAATGCTTTTTTTAAATCCGTAACAACTTCTACTCCTAAAGAAGAAATGTATTTTGGAATTAGCGTTAATGGACCACACACTTTTACATTTGCTCCTAACTTCTTCAAGCAAAATATATTGGATAATGCTACTCTCGAGTGAAGAATATCTCCAACAATAACTACATTTTTCCCCTTTAAATTTCCATATTTTTCTCTGATAGAGAAGGAATCAAGTAAAGCTTGTGTTGGATGTTCGTGAGCACCATCTCCAGCATTTACAATTTTAGCATCTACATGTTTTGACAAAAAGTCCGCTGCTCCGGGATTCGGATGTCTCATTACAACCATATCTACCTTCATTGAGAGGATATTGTTTACTGTATCTATTAAAGTCTCTCCTTTAGTTACTGATGAATTGGATGAAGAAAAATTTAAAATATCTGCTGATAATCTTTTCTCAGCAATTTCAAACGAAAGTTTTGTTCGGGTTGAGTTTTCAAAAAATAAGTTAGCTATTGTAAGGTCTCGTAATGAAGGAACTTTTTTAATGGGACGGTTAATGACTTCTTTAAAATGATCAGCAGTTTCAAAAATCAAATTAATATCTGTTGCAGTAAGATATCTGATTCCTAAGAGGTGATTCACACTTAATTTACTCATTTTCTGGCGTATATAAAATTACTTTATCTTCTCCATCTGTTTCTTCCCAGCTTACTTTAGCTCGCTCAGAAACGATTGTATGTACATTTTTTCCAATATAATCTGCTTGTATAGGTAAATGTCTCTCATATCGCCTATTTATCAACACTAATAGCTCTACTTTTTTTGGTCTTCCGAAAGCTAACATTGCATCTAATCCGGATCTTATTGTTCTTCCTGTAAACAGTACATCATCCACCAACACTACATTTTTATCTTCTATGTCAAAATTCATTTCAGTTTTATTTGGAACTAAGGGGTTATCCTGCCTTCTATAATCATCTCTATAAAAAGTAACATCTAAAGAACCTGATTGAATGTTATACTTTTTATCAATTGATTTTAATACAGCTTTTACTCTGTTAGCTAAAAAAGTTCCTCTTGGTTGTAAACCAATGATTATAGTATTCGAGAAATCGTTGTGGTTTTCAATAAGTTGATGGGCTAGCCTTTTAATGGTAAGATCAAACTGGGTAGAATCTAGTATTATTCGATCATTATGCTTCATTAAAGCACAAAGATATATCTATTTCTTTAAACTAAAAGTATTTGACAAAAAAAAAGTCCTGACGATAAAAGTCAGGACTTTATAATTATTTATTAAGAGTTTCTTTACTTCTCTCCTTTTTCAAGGTCAGATTTTAAAGCAGAAAGTGCATCTAAATCACCTAACGTAGTTTTTTCAACATTTTTATTGATTTTCTCTACAGCTTTGGAAGCTTTTTGAGCGTTAGATTTTTTCTTAGCTTTAACTTCAGCTTCAGTTTCTTTAAACATATTAGTGTGAGACAAAACTATCTTTTTAGAGTTCTTATTAAACTCTAATACTTTAAAGTCAACTTTATCATCTACTTTAAGTAACGATCCATCTTCTTTTTCAGCATTTCTTTTCGTTACAATCCCTTCAACTCCGTGATCTAAAGTAACAATAGTTAATCCTTTAGCAGTTATTTCTGAAACTGTTCCATTTTGTACTGAACCTTCGGTAAATACTGTTTCGTATGTATCCCAAGGATTATCTTCTAATTGTTTATGACCTAAACTTAATCTTCTATTTTCTCTATCAATTTCTAAAATTACTATTTCCATTTCGTCACCTACATTAGTGATTTCTGATGGATGATTAATTTTCTTAGACCATGATAAATCAGAGATATGAATTAAACCATCAACGCCCATTTCTAAAGCAACAAATACTCCAAAATCAGAGATGTTAGTTACTTTACCTTTATGCCTAGAATCAATAGCATATTTTTTCTCTACATCTTCCCATGGGTCTGGAGTTAATTGCTTAACACCTAAACTCATTTTTCTTTCTTCTCTGTCTAACGTTAATACTTGAGTTTCTATTTCCTCTCCAACTGTAAAGAACTCTTGAGCAGGTTTTAAATGATTGCTCCAAGTAATTTCAGATACGTGAACTAACCCTTCTACTCCAGGAATAACTTCTACAAATGCACCGTAATCAGCAACAACAACAACCTTCCCTTTCACTTTATCTCCAATTGCTAATTTAGCATCTAATTTATCCCAAGGATGTTCTTGTAATTGTTTAACACCTAAAGCAATTCTTTTCTTATCATCATCAAAATCAAGAATTACAACATTTAATTTTTGATCTAATTCTAAAAATTCTTCTGGATGGTTAATTCTACCCCAAGATAAATCTGTAATGTGAACCAATCCATCAACACCACCTAAGTCTATAAACACACCATAAGAAGTGATGTTTTTAACAGTACCTTCTAATACTTGTCCTATTTCTAATTTAGAAATAATTTGTGCTTTTTGTTGTTCTAATTCAGCTTCAATTAATGCTTTATGAGAAACAACTATGTTTTTAAATTCTTTATTGATCTTAACAACTTTGAATTCCATTGTTTTATCAACATATACATCGTAATCTCTAATTGGCTTAACGTCAATTTGAGATCCTGGCAAGAATGCTTCAATTCCAAATACATCTACAATTAAACCTCCTTTAGTTCTGCACTTAACGTAACCTTTAATTATTTCTTGAGTTTCTAAAACTTCATTTACTCTATCCCAAGCTCTTAAAGCTCTTGCTTTACTATGAGATAATATTAATTGTCCATTTTTATCTTCTTGACTAACAACAAATACTTCTACAGTATCTCCTTCTTTTAAGTCTGGATTATACCTAAACTCAGAAATAGAAATTACAGCTTCTGATTTATATCCAATGTTTATTACAACATCTCTATTTGTTTTCTTAGCAACAACTCCATCTAATACTTCTTGATCTGTAATTGACTTTAAGGTTTCATCATAAACCTTTTCCATATCTTTCTGCTCAGTTGCGGAGTAACCATCTTCGTATTTTCCAATTTTATCCCAATCGAAATCTGCTAAAGGTTTAATTGCCTCTTTTTTCTTAGGAGCAACAGTTTTTTTAGTCGATTTAGTTGGGGCTTTTTCTACAGTTTCAGCTTTTGCTTCTACTTTAGAGGCTTCTTCAACTTTTTCTACCTTTTTTGCTTTTGGAGTTTCTTTAACTGCCTCTGCTTTTTTAGCTTTAGGAGTTGTCTTTTTTGCTGCTGGTTTATCAGCCTTTTTTGCCGCAGCTTTCTTAGGTGCTGCCTTTTTTGTAGTGGCTTTTTTCGCTGTTGGTTTTTTTTCTACAGCTTCTTCTTTTTTTTCTGCCATTATATCATCTTTGTATCTCGTTCAAAGTCAGTTATAACGAGAGTTGTTTACTTAGCCATACACTGAAATACAGCCGTTTAATTTTTAAGAGCGACAAAAATATGTTTATTTTATTACAAAGCAAAGAATATCAACATTTTAATAAGTATTTATCCAATAAAATAACCTTGCTATAGTTTATTGTAAAATCAAAGCATAAATTTGTTTGTTAATTATGAAAAAATTTCAAATTCCAACATATTATCGGAGTTCTTTTATTTCAACGATAAAAGAACTTAGAAAAAGTGGTGATCCAAGAAAAAAAGATTTTACTCCTACACTACTTGACTTTGGTTCTGTACAATTTTTAATAGCACGGCATTTTGGTTTTTGTTATGGGGTAGAAAATGCCATAGAAAAAGCGTATAAAGCAGTTGAAGAAAATCCTGATAGGAATATTTACTTGCTAAGCCAAATGATTCATAATCCAATAGTAAATGATGATTTGGAGAGTAAAGGCATCCGATTTATTATGGATACTAAAGGAAGTCAAATTATCGATTGGAAAGATTTAACTGCTAATGATGTTATCATTATTCCTGCTTTTGGAACTACTTTGGAAATAGAAAACAAAATAACCTCTATTGGATTAACAACTGAAGAATACAATACTACTTGCCCTTTTGTGGAAAAGGTTTGGAAAGAATCTCATAAATTAGGTGAGAACAATTTTACAATTATTATTCATGGAAAACAAAATCACGAAGAAACCAGAGCAACATTTTCTCATAGTGATTCTAGCGGACCATCTTTAATTATTAAAGATATAAATGAGGCTCGCTTTTTGGAAGAAGTCATCTTGGGAAAAATCAGTGAAGATGAATTTTATCGTGTATTCAAAAACAGGTATTCTAAAGATATTGATATTGTTAATCATTTAGATAAGATTGGAGTTGTAAATCAAACTACAATGTTGGCTTCAGAAACTCAAGAAATTGCTGACTTTCTAAAAGAGACAATGATTAAGAAATACGGTTTAAAAAATTATAAAAACCACTTTGCAGATACACGTGATACGTTATGCTATGCTACAAATGACAATCAGCAAGCAACTCTTGGTTTATTAAAAGAATCGGCCGATTTGGCTATTGTCGTTGGAGGTTATAATAGTTCTAACACTTCTCATATCGTTGAATTATGTGAAGAAAAACTACCTACCTATTTTATCAATTCTGCTGAAGAAATTGAAAGCAGTGATCGCATCAATCATTTTGATTTTCACAATAAAAAGAAAGAATCGTCTACAGGGTACTTACCTAAAAATAAAGACATCACGAGGGTTATATTAACCAGCGGAGCTTCTTGTCCGGATGCTATTGTTGATGAAGTTTTAGATAAATTACTTTCCTATTTTTCTAATATTAAAACAAAAGGAGAAATATTAGAACGTTTCATTCACTAAAAAAGAGCATTTATTGAATAAATGCTCTTTTTTATATTAGTTTGTTAAGTGTCTTACTCGGGATGCTTTGCATTAGCGACATCATCAATAGTTACTTCTCCACCTTCATTTCCCCAACTATTTAAAGCGTAATTGACTACGTCTCTCACTTCCTCATCAGTAAGATATTGAGCCGGCATAACACCATTGTATGGGTCTCCATTTACTACAATTTCACCTTCAGAACCATTTAGTACTTGTTCTATTGCTCTAATTTTATCTTCCAGTAAATAATCAGAGCTGGCCAATGGTGGAAACACACCAGTCATTCCCTCTCCATTTACCTGATGACATGCCACACATATTTTTTTGTAAACCACTTCGCCAGCAGAATATGCAGATTTCTCCTCAGTTGCTTCTTCTTCAACAACTTTATCCATAGTTGCTTCTCCAGTAATTGTTTTTACTTCAGCATCTCCTCCACAAGAAGCTAAAAATATTGATCCAGTAATTAATGATAAATATATCTTTTTCATAATCTTAAAATCTTTCTACAAAGATATGCACCTCATTGAAATTATCCTATGATTATTGTCACATTCTATTTTACTTATTTCCAGTTTCCTTTAAAAGCAATTTCATTAACAGGCCTTCTTTCTTTTACCATAGATTCTCCTTCATAATATCCCAATGCAATTGCTGTAACAGGTTGAAACCCTTCAGGAATATTCAATTTATTAATCGCATTTTGAGGAACTATTCCTGCCATTTGATGCAAATGTATTCCCATAGCTGAAGCTTGAACTGTTAAGTTTCCTACAGCTAATCCTAAATCATGTTGAGCCACGGTATTTTCATTCCCATTTTTTTCATAATTCGTACTTATTACAGCAATAACTAACGCTGCTACGTTTTCTGTCCAACCCTGATTTCCTTCTACCAAACACTCATGCAATACCTTAAATTCTGCTGCATCTTGTTTTAGTGCATACACAAATCGCCAAGGCTGTTCATTAAATGCTGAGGCTGCTTTTCCTGCTGCTTCAAACAACGTATTCAAATCACTTTCTGTTAATTGTTTCTCTGTAAATTCATACGGACTAAATCTTTCTTTTATTAAATCTAATACTTCCATTTTTTTAATTTTTTATGAGTTCTAAATATGTTTTATAAGTTAATTGTTGAGGAACTGCTATTGTAAACAATCTAGCATCCTTATTAACAACTATGTTTAATACTGCTTCATTTTCTACTATTAGAAAGTCATGCTCAAGAAGCTCCTTTCCTTCTACTGAAACTTTGCCTTGTAATAAGTAAAAGGAATGGATTTTTTCTACATTCAGTTTAATTTCATGGTTTCCTTTCGGAATATTCAATTCATTAATCTCTACTCCTTCCGAGTCCATTATTACTGGTCCTCCATTACCAATGTAATTTTTATAAGTAATACCATCTTCTTCATAATATTTCATATCAGAAGATCTATAATCATTATAGGTTGCTTCTTGACTCATTGTTTTTTGAATATTCGGATCAAACCAAACCTGAAACATCCTTCCTCCTTTCATTATTCTTTCAGCATGTGTTATCCCATTTCCTGAACGAATAATTTGAGCATCTCCCTTGTTTAACGACAACCACCCATCCATTTTGCTATCGTAATGCTGAATTTCACCTTCTATTACAAATGACATAATCTCAAACATTTTATGAGGATGTTCCCCTATTAAACCTCCATTACCTGACCAAGCATTTGCCCAATAGAACAAACTAGAGTAAGGTTGCTGAGTTCCTCCATCCTGAGGAAAACCAATTGGTTTATTTTCTAAGATTGCTCCTGCGGCAAAAGAACCTGTGGCTTGATCTTCTACTTTTAAAATTTTCACTGACATAACTTATCCTTTTTTCAAAAGTATGTATATACATACATTATTATAAAATTTTTATCCTCTGATCTTATCCAATATTTCGTTCAGCATTTTTGCGTCCTTTTGTGAAATGTTAGATTTTAATTTATCGAACTCCGTCATTTCTTTACTCAGTTCA
>JAJCYN010000101.1 GCA_029262915.1 Flavobacteriales bacterium | reverse complement strand
CAATCGTTTTTTTGAATACGATAAAAGTCGATAGTCCAAGCAAAAACATCTGCCATTTCTATAGCTAAAACAGGGCTCACATTTGCATCATCTAATGTTTGATAAAGAGAAGATTTTATAATTCCTGAAGTTTGTTGAATTTTTGTAGTAACTTCTTTTTTCCCTCTGTAAATAGAAATAGAATCTCGCATATCAAACACAACATAATCTACCGAATTCGGTTCATAGATAAAACATTGGGCTTTTCCGAGAGAATCCTTGCTACACAAAATGGTATATTTTTTCCCCGCAGCGAGTTTCTTTACATCAAATACCTCTTTTGATTCATTAGCTAATCGATCTATTTCAGTATATGGGATTTTATATTTTAAGAGGATATTTGCTAAAAATTCATTAGGCTTTATAACATTTTTGTAAACTGTAAAAGAATCGGTGTTAAAACCGTATTCTATGGTTGGTTCAGGAATAGAATCTACTAAAATTACTTCCGAAATAACAGGAAGACTATTTTCATTAGGGTGTAAATAACTCCAAACAAAAATAATTGTTCCAATGATAATTAATGCTAATGCTAAAATTCCTCCTTTCTTCATGAGCATAAAAATAAGGTGTTGAATGAGTTCAACACCTTATAAGAGTTATTTTTTTTAACAGATTGTTGTTTATTTTTTCACAAGAGATATAGGGCTAGCTAACCCTGAATATTTGGTGAGTTCCATTTTTATGGATCCCACCATTATTTTACCTTGGGCCAGTAATGGAATTTTATTTTCATCATCAGAAATCCAAACTGTAACATCTTTTTCATCCTCGAATAAACGTCCTTCTTGCACTACAGGATGAAATTTCATTGCTTTGTATTTTTTGCCACTAACTTTAATGGTTTCTCTTCCTTTAAACCGAATTTTCAATGGCCAGATTTCATCATCCACAAAAGACCATACGGTGAATATTTCATCTTTTTTAGCATTTGTATAGTCAATGGTTCTTGCGTAGTAAAAAGAAGAAAGCATATCTTGGACACCTTGTGGTGTTTCGAAGGATTGTCCTTTTCCATTATCAACTTTGTTTTTATTTTGAGCGAATGTATAAGTTTGATGTTTTTTATATCCTCCTTCACTAATGTTTCTTACAAACATCCAAGGAAAAACTCCATCAACATCCATATAAGTTTCATAACGATCTCGTACTTTAAAAAACCAATCAAAAGCTCCTTTAGATCTACCTGAACCTATAATATGATACACCTCTCTTCCGGCAATTTTTTTACTTAATTTTTTTACTTCGAGTTTAGCGGTGCCAGCATTAATTACACCATAATGTAAACGGTACTCAAGTTGTTCACCATCTTTAAAAGCATTATGATTAATTGACCTGAGGTTATCGGAATCACTGTTTTCTACTTGAGGAATATCTTGTTTAGTAAAACCAAAAACGGAAAAAATAACAACTCCAACAAGGATTAAATTTCTAGTTTTCATAAGTTAAGTTTTTAAGTGTGCTGTTAAAAAAGCAAAGTTTATGCCATAAACTTAATATACGATGATTAGGAGTGTTTGTTGTATAAAAAAACTCCGAATTTTTACTTCGGAGTTTTAAATGAGGAGTTAACATGTTTTATTGTTTAACTACTTTATAAGTTTTTACTTCATTTTGATGTTGAACTTTTAAAATATAAATTCCTTCACTATGATTACTTAAATCAATTTTGATTTTTTGTTTAGTAACATCGGCAGACTGGTAAAGCTTTTTTCCTTGAACATCAAGTAACGTTAAGTTTTCAATGTTATTAGCTCCTTCCAAATCAACTGTAATAATGTTAGTAGTAGGGTTAGGATAAATGGAAATATTATCATTTACTTCTGTTTCTGAAACTGAGACAGCACCTGAGTTTAAACAGATATCTAATCCCCAGCCATTTAAAGAACCACCGTCTTGGTTAACCATATCACTAATTGTTAATGTCCAGATTCCTAATGAATTTTCTCCATTAAAAGCAGCGAAAGAACCTTGAGGTTGATATGTTCCACCTCCAACAGGAGGGCAAGGAAGAGCTCCTGGAGTTGCTCCATCATCAAAATTAACATCAAAATTATTTTCGCTATTACAAATTTGATCCCATAGGATAACATTTGTTCCCTGTGGACTTGTTAGTGTAACCACTAAATCATTAATCCAAGTATGGATTCCTATTAAACCAACTACGTCTACATCATTTATTGTTCCGCTAGTTGCAATGTTTATTGTAGAAGTAATTGTTGGTGTTCCTGATGATGAAATAGTAACAGGAACATTTGTGCTCACATAATTATTACAATTACTTGTAGTAAAAGAAAATGCAGAAGAGAAAGAACCATTTCCACACATGTTGTTTGGTTTTACTCTCCAATAATGTATCGTGTTTGAAGCTAGCCCATTTGATGTATAACTATTAGAAGTAAGTCCAGTTGCATTATCAACAATAGTAATAAATGCTGCATCAGTTGCAATATCAATATCATAAGTTGAAGCGTTAGCATCAATAACCCAATTAAAATTGGCTGGATCTGAAACATTTAATACACCATTTGCTGGTGATGATAATGTAATAGGGTTAAATGTATTA
>JAJCYN010000100.1 GCA_029262915.1 Flavobacteriales bacterium | reverse complement strand
GTTCCATTTAATAAATAATAATCCCCCTTATCTTCCGCTGTCGTTTGTTGTGATGTTGCATCCGAACCTGCTTCTGGCTCCGACAAGCAAAATGCTCCAATTTTTTCCCCTTTAGCACAAGGAGCCAAATATTTTTGTTTTTGTTCTTCCGTTCCGAACTTTTCAATTCCCCAACAATACAATGAATTATTGACAGACATGACTACTGAACAAGAAGCATCAACTTTAGAAATTTCCTCCATTGCCAATACGTAAGAAATAGTATCCATCCCTCCTCCTCCGTACTTTGGATTCACCATCATTCCTAAAAACCCTAATTCACCTAACTGCTTAATCTCCTCAGTAGGGAATTGTTGTTTTTCATCTCTCTCAATTACTCCCGGTTTTAACACATTTTGAGCAAAATCTCTTGCCGCATCTCTAACCGCTAAATGTTCTTCTGTTAATTCTATGTTCATCCGTTTTATTTTTTATTTTTGAAAGGAGAACAAATGTAATTTTTTAATTCAGATATTCAAAAAAATGGATTGCTATAATATTATAGGGATAATGTCTGGAACCTCTTTAGATGGTTTAGATATCGCTTACTGTTCTTTTGAGCTATCAGACAATCATAACTGGTCTTACAAAGTTAATTCTGCTACAACAATCAATTTTTCATCCGAGCTCAAAAAAAAGTTAACTAAAGCAATTCAAATGAATGGTTTTGATTTAATGAAATTACATAATGAATTGGGCAATTTTATTGGGTTTTCTGTCAATAACTTTATTTCAAAAAACAAAATTAATCGAGATGAGATTGATTGTATTTCCTCTCACGGACACACCATTTTTCATCAGCCTACATTTAACCTAACTACACAAATTGGAAACGGAGCTAATATTTCTGCAATAACTTATTTACCTGTTATCTGCGATTTTAGAACAACAGATATTGCTCTAGGTGGACAAGGAGCCCCTTTAGTTCCTATTGGTGATAAATTACTTTTCTCAGAATATGATTATTGTATCAATTTAGGTGGAATAGCCAATATCTCTTTTGAAAAAAATAACAAAAGAGTTGCTTTTGATATTTGCCCTGTAAATATTGTTTTAAATAAACTTTCGCAAGAATTAGGTTCTGATTATGATAAAAATGGAGCTTTAGCTCAATCTGGTAGAACTGATACTGATCTATTAAATAAGCTAAACACTTTAAGTTTTTACAAAGAAGCAAACCCAAAGTCATTAGGAATAGAATGGATTGAAAATGAAATTTTTCCAATCATCAATTCTCCTCAAATTTCTACAGAAGATAAATTAAGTACCTTCGTAGAACATATTTCTATTCAAATTTCAAATTCAATTACTGAAACCGATAAAAAAATACTTTTTACAGGCGGAGGAACGTTTAATTCTTTTTTAATGGAACGAATTAAATCGAGTACTAACAATGAAACCATTATTCCTTCAACACAACTAATTGATTTCAAAGAAGCATTAATTTTTGCTTTTTTAGGAGTTTTAAGATTAAGAAAAGAAGTAAACTGCTTACAATCAGTTACGGGAGCAAAAGAAGACAATATAGGAGGCTCCATCTATCAAGCATTCCAATAAAACCTCATTTTCATTTTAATAATTAGACAAACTTTATCTATATTTGAGGCTTATTCATCGATAAAAAATAATCCTAACTATGTTTAAATTAAAATCAGTCCTACTAATAGTATTTTCTTTTCTTATACCATTTATAACTTTTGCACAAGAAACTGCTGAAAAGGTTGAATTAACATTTGATGACAAAGTAGATGCTATTTTTAAACCTATCGCTGATTGGTTAGGAGGAAAAATATTTTACCCAGTTCCTCTAGGAGGAGATTATTCTGTTCCTTTTGTAATAATAATATTAATCCTTGGAGCATTGTTTTTTACCATCTATTTTAAATTTGCCAATTTCACCTTAATTGGAACTGCTATTAAAGTTGTAAAAGGAGATTACGATGAATTTGACCATCATGAAGCTGATGTAGCAGAAGGAGATCCAACACCTGGAGGAGATGTATTTGAAACAATTGCTGTAGAAGGGGCAGAAGGAGAAGTTACTCATTTCCAAGCATTAACTGCAGCATTATCAGCAACAGTTGGTTTAGGTAATATTGCTGGTGTTGCTGTTGCAATTGCTGTTGGTGGTCCTGGTGCTACATTCTGGATGATATTGGCTGGTTTATTAGGTATGGCTTCTAAATTTGTTGAATGTACTTTGGGAGTAAAATATAGGGAAGTTACTGAGGATGGGACAGTCCACGGTGGACCAATGTATTACCTGTCAAGGGGGTTGAAAGAAAGAGGAATGGCAGGATTTGGAAAAGTGTTGGCTATCTTCTTCGCAATTATGTGTATTGGAGGTTCTTTTGGGGGAGGGAATATGTTTCAAGCCAACCAAGCTGCTGCTCAGCTAATAGGAAGATTTGGAATTGAAAGTGGTGCTGCAGGTTTTTGGTTTGGAGTAATAATGGCAATTATAGTTGGTGTTGTGATTATTGGAGGAATTAAAAGAATTGGCTCAGTTACAGAAAAGGTTGTTCCTTTTATGGCTGTTATCTTTGTAGGAGCAGCCCTAATAATAATAGGCATGAACTTTAGTGTTATACCTGAAGCATTTGGATTAATTTTTAATGGAGCATTTAATGCTGACGCTGCACTAGGTGGTGTTATTGGAGTTTTAATTGTTGGATTCCAAAGAGCTGCATTTTCTAACGAAGCAGGAGTTGGTTCTGCAGCAATTGCCCACTCTGCTGTAAAAACAAAATATGCTGCTAGTGAAGGAATTGTTGCCTTATTAGAACCATTTATTGATACTGTTGTTATTTGTACTATGACTGCATTAGTTATTGTAATCACAAACCTAAAACAAGGGTTATTTGAATATGGAGATGTTGTTAATAAAGAAGTTCTATTAAACGCAACAAATGAGAGAATGGGAGGAGTTGATTTAACTTCTCTTGCTTTTGATTCTGCAATACCCGGCTTTTCGTGGGTGTTAACTATTGCAGTAGTTCTATTTGCTATATCAACAATGTTATCTTGGTCATATTACGGATTGCAAGCTTGGAAATATTTATTTGGTAGAGGTAAAGTTGCAGATATTGTTTACAAATTATTATTCCTTGGGTTCGTTATTCTTGGTTCTTCAATAGCTTTAGGTTCAGTAATTGATTTCTCTGATGCTATGATTTTTGCTATGGTTTTACCTAACGTGATAGGGTTAATTCTTTTATCTCCTAAAGTAAGAGAAGAGCTTAGGATCTACAAAGCTAAAATCAAAGAATTTAAAGCAGCAAAATCATAATACTCGCTAATGAATATTAAAGACTACTTTTCTTTTACTCGAGGAGAAAAAAGAGGAACCGTAGTTTTACTATTCATCATTATTGCATTAATTACTGCTAATTTTTCTATTGATTTATTAAAGAAAAATATACAAACAGACTTTTCTGAATTTGAAA
>JAJCYN010000099.1 GCA_029262915.1 Flavobacteriales bacterium | reverse complement strand
AATTGATTGCCCTTGAACAGATGCACTCATTTTAACAGTAACATCTTTAATTTTCTTTATTTTTTTTGTTAAAGACTTTCCTGCAGGCATTCCGTATTTTGCTTCAATAAATTTATCCAATACATTTTCAGCTGTCATTCCTTCTGGAGCAGATTTTAAAGGCTCTACCCAATCGTTTCCATAGGTATCGTAAAAATTTACTTCTTTGCTTGCTGCAAATTGCCCTACTTTTTCACCAACAGATTTATCACCAACAATTAAAATTAAAGCATTTTCTGGTTTAATATACTTTTGAGCCATAGCTTTAATATCATCAACAGTAACGGCAGCAATTTGCTTTAAATAAGTAGCATAATAATCTGTTGGAAGTTTGTACCGTTCTGTATTAATAGCAAAACGAGCAATTGTTTGTGGATCTTGTAAAGAATAAGCAAAAGTACCTGTCATATAATTTTTTACATTTTGTAAATCTTCCTCAGTAACTTTTTCATTAACAATTCTATTTAATTCAATCATAAACTGAACAAGAGAACTATCTGTCACTTCGTTTCTCACTTTTGCATTGGCATTAAAATTACCTACTAACTCATTCGCTCTAATTCTAGAATAAGCTCCATAAGTAAATCCATGTCCTTCTCTTAAATTCATAAATAAACGAGCTGTTGCACTTCCTCCTAAAATAGAATTCATTATTCTAGATTTAATTACATCAGGGCTATTTTGTTTTAAGTTAATTGGATAGGTAATGTTTATTACCGATTGTGTTGAACCTTCTTTATGAACTAATGCTACTTGAGTTTTAGATGGCGCTTGTGGAGTTCTATATTTATGTGCTGGCACATCAGCTTTTTTCCACGATCCAAAATATTTTTCTACATTTTTTTTAGCCTCTGTAACAGTAATATCTCCAACAACTGCCATATAAGAAACATTTGGTTTAAAATAAGTAATATAATATTCCTTACATTTTTCCAACGTAATTTTTTCAACCGTTTTTTCCGTTGTAATCTCTCCATAAGGATGTTTATCGCCATGCAGCAACACAGCTTTAACATTAGCAGCAATTGCATCTGGATCGTCTTTAGCACTCATAAGTCCAGATATGGTTTGCTTTTTAATTTTATCCAATTCTTCTTGTGTAAATTTTGGATTCATTAGTACATCAGAAAGAATTGCTAATAATTTATCTTGATGTTGCTTTAGTGATGCCGCATAAGCTCCTCTTGAAGATGTGTTTAACGTTGCTCCGATAAAATCGATTTCTTCATCTATTTTTTGCTTAGTTCTATTAGTTGTACCTCTACCTAATAATTCGCCTGTAGCACTTACATAACCAGTCATATCTCCTTCCATTACAGGGTCAACATCTAAGGTTAATGAATAAGCTACTTTTGGTAATTTGTGATTTTCAACCACAAAAACTTTAAGCCCATTTTCTAAGGTAAATGATTCTATTTTACCTAATTTTATTTCAGGTGCAGCACCAGCTACTGGCTTTTTACTTCTATCTAATTTCTGAGCGAAAGAAACTGAAGTAATTGCCAATACTAATAGGAGCGATAATATCTTCTTACTCATCCTTTTTTTATTTTTTATGGTACTTGTGAATACTGTATATTTCATCTTATATAATTTTTATTTCCTCATGCTTTTCCTCCCTTTTTTGGAAGGATTTTGAGAAGAATTATTATTTTTTATCTTCTTTTAAATCTGGTTGATTTGGGTTATCTTCCTTTTTGGGTAAATAATGTAAAACTACCCTGTTGTCTTTTCTGAAATATTCTTTTGCTACTCGTTGAATATCCTCTCGGGTAACTTTCATATATCGGTCTATTTCTGTATTAATAAGGTTAGCATCACCATAATAAACGGCATAATTTGCTAAACTCTCAGCAATTCCTTCTATTTTAGAATTCTGAGAAATCATATCATTTTCTATTTGATTTCTTAATTTTTGAAATTCATTTTCAGAAATCAACTCTTTTTGTAATTTTTCTACTTCTTTGTCAATTGATGCTTCTAAATCTTTTATTTCAACCCCCATATTAGGAATTCCAAACATTAACGACAGCCCCGGATCTTCAGAAGGAAATGGAAAAGCACCTACAAATAATGCTTTTTCTTGCTCATCAACTATACTTTTTTGTAATCTAGAACTTTTTCCTTGAGACAAAACCTGTGCTAACATATCTACAGCATAAGCATCTGGCGTTCCTTGTGCTGGTGTATGAAATCCCATCATTACAGCAGGAAGCTGAATATTGTCAAACACAGTATCTCTTATTTCGTTATACTTAATTGGTTCTTTAACCGTTGGTCTTAACATTGGTTTCGTTCCTTTAGGAATTGAAGAAAAATAGGTATTAATCCATTTTTTTAGTTGTTTCTTATCAAAATCTCCGGCAATTGATAAAGTTGCATTATTCGGTACATAATAAGTTTTGTAAAACTCCACAAATTCTTCAATTTTGGCTTCATTCAAATGATCCAATGAACCAATTGGCACCCAATTGTATGAATGTTTTTCAAAAGCTCTGCTAAACATTTCTCTTAAAAAAGAACCATAAGGTTGGTTATCTGATTGCCTATATTCTTCTTTTACTACTTCTCTTTGCGTTTGAACTCCAATTGAATCGACTTTTAAATGTAACAATCGTTCTGATTCCATCCATAAGCCCAATTCTAATTGATTGGATGGTAAAATTTCAAAATAAAACGTTCTATCAAATGATGTATTTGCATTTAATATTCCTCCATTAGAAGATACCGTTTTCATATACTCACCTCTACCAATATTTTCCGATCCTTCAAACATTAAATGCTCAAAGAAATGGGCAAATCCAGTTCTGGTTTTAACTTCATTTTTAGAACCTACGTGATAAAGTACTGTTACAGCAACTATGGGTGTAGAATGATCTTCATGCAAAATAACATTCATTCCATTTTTAAGTTTGTATTGTTCAAACTCTATTTTTGACTGTGCATTTGTGCTTATTAATCCAAAACACAAAACAGCCGCAATTAAAATTCTTTTCATATTATATATTTTTCTCAATTAGTCTTGCGAAAGTAGCTATAAAAAAACATCTGCTCCTAACTAAATACATAAATGGTAAAATATTAATACAAGTGGTTATTACACTACAATATATTGCAACATTTTTAGTTACTTTTGAAACCCAATAAAAACTACTGTTTTAGTGACTTTAGATAAATTACTCTATACCATTGTTATCATGTTTGTTTCGCTCGGAATAAATGCTCAAGAAATAGCAACCGTTTCGGGTACATTAAAAAACAAAAAGGGTGAAGCTATAGAAAGTGCTAACATTGCTATTGTTGGTAAATCAGGTGGTACTAAATCTGATAAAAATGGTAATTTTTCCATTACTATACCTGCCAACCAAAATATACAAATAGGAATAACATATGTAGGTTATCCCAATATTATAAAAACATTTAATCTAACTCCAGGAGAAAAAGCTGATTTTTCGCCAACGATGAATACTGCAGCTGAAACCATTCCTGAGTACAGGCATGAAGAAGAAGGGAACCGCGGTGATCCTATGGTTAAAATTGAGCCAAAATTAGCAACAAAATTCACTAGTGCTTCTGGTAGTTTCGAAGCAATTCTAAAAACTTTACCGGGAGTCTCATCTAACAATGAATTAAGTTCTCAATATTCAGTACGTGGAGGGAATTTTGATGAAAACCTAGTATATGTGAATGATATTGAAATTTACAGGCCTTTTTTAATTAGAGCTGGAAGACAAGAAGGATTAAGTTTTATTAATTCAAATATGGTTTCCGATATTAAATTTTCAGCAGGTGGTTTTGGTGCAAAATATGGCGATAAAATGTCCTCTGTTTTAGATGTTACTTACAAAGAACCTGAAGAATTTGCTGGTTCTTTTACAGCTAGTTTGCAAGGTGCGGCTGTTCATATAGAAGGAGCAAGTAAAGATCACCGATTAACCTACTTAACTGGTATTCGTTTTAAAACCAACCAATATGTTTTGCAAAGTTTAGATACGGACGGAGAATACCGCCCTTCATTTTTAGATGTTCAAAGTTATGTTACTTATGACATTAATGAAAAATGGGAAATTGGATTTTTAGGAAATGTGGCTCAAAATAAATACCGATTTATTCCTGAAACAAGACAAACAGAATTTGGGACCATTAATCAAGCCTTACAATTAACTGTATTTTTTGATGGTCAAGAGGTAGACCAATTCCAAACTTACTTTGGAGCTATTAGCAACACATTTACACCCAAACAAGGATTGGAACTTAAATTTATCGCTTCTGCTTTTAGTACATTAGAAGATGAAAAATTTGACATTGAAGGTGCTTACAGCATTGATGAATTAGAGCGAGATTTAGGAAGCGATGAATTTGGTGATGTTAAATTTAATCGTGGTGTTGGTACTTTTTTAGATCACGCGAGAAATACTTTAGATGCTAACGTGTTTAATGCCGAACATAAGGGGAAAAAAATAAGTGGAAATCACACTACTTTTTGGGGAGTAAAATATCAACATGAATTTATAGATGACAAAATAAGTGAATGGGGCTTTGTAGATTCAACGGGTTTTTTTATCCCTCACCCTGCTGATTCAATTGGTTATACTACTCCGTCTGCCCAGCCTAATCAACTATTAGAATTAAATGAGGTCTTAAAATCTCAAGTTACATTAAATAGCAATCGTTACAGCAGTTACCTACAGCGCTCTTGGGCTTGGGAAACCGATAGTGTAAATTATACGCTTACTGCCGGAGTTAGAGGAGCATATTGGGACTTAAATGAGGAGTTTATAGTTAGCCCCCGTACTTCATTTTCTATAGAACCTAATTGGAAAAAAGATTACCTTTTTAGAGTTGCGGCTGGTGTATATTATCAACCACCCTTTTATAGAGAAATGCGTGATTTTGATGGTAACATAAATCGAGACATTAAATCTCAACGATCTTTTCAGGGAGTTTTAGGATCCGATTACAATTTTAAGGCCTGGGGACGCCCATTCAAGTTTACAACTGAGCTTTATTACAAACACATGGAAAATATAATTCCGTATGAGATTGACAATGTAAGAATACGCTATTTTGCTACAAACAACGCAAATGCCTATGCTACTGGAATCGACTTTAAAATTAATGGAGAATTTGTAAAAGGTGTTGAATCTTGGTTTAGTATGTCGGTAATGAAAACTGAGGAAAACCTGACAGACGATTTTTACATAGAAAATTTAAACAGTGATGGTGAAGTGATTATCCCAGGATTTACGGACAATTCTACTACAGTTGAAAGTAATGTTATTGAACCAGGGAACATTCCTAGGCCAACAGATCAAAGAGTAAATTTTTCGCTCTACTTCCAGGATTACGTTCCTAAATTACCAAGCTTAAAAATGCACATTGCCTTATATTATGCTAGTGGTTTACCTTTTGGTCCATCTGACAATCATGAAAGATATAAAGCTACCTTAAGAATACCTCCTTATAGAAGGGTTGACATCGGATTCTCTTACCTTTTAAAAGATGCTAAAAAAGAAAATAAAAGTAAAATTATTGGAGGATTTAAAAATATATGGGTAAGTGCCGAGGTGTTCAATTTGCTTCAAATTAACAACGTAATTTCTTATTTGTGGATTAAAGATGTTACCGGAAGAAACTATGCCGTACCTAACTTCCTAACCTCTCGACAAATAAATGTAAAGTTTCACTTTGAGTTTTAGCATATATCCATTATTTTTGAGAGATTATTACATCTATTAATTATCTATTCATGTAAGATTATTTCTTGGTTTATGGTCGTCCTGAAATAAGATCTAAACGATTAAAAGATAGTCTGCTTAACGGTATTAGAACAAGTAAAAAAAATGAGTAATGATAAACATCAACCCACTGAAGCTTTGCTTTGAACAGTTTCTTTGAAGGTAATGAGATTGGAAATTTAATTAAAATAGGATAATCTATGCTTACTCAGTCATCTATAAAATCATATTTTACTAGTAGATAACATATTAAAAAATCAACTCATGGGGCTTCATTTAAAAAGAAAAAAAGAGAGAGTATATTTACTCACTCTAGTTTATCGTTTATCAAAAACGCTTTTCTTCCTAAGCAACAAAAAGAAGATGAGTTTATTCTTAACGCTTGAGTGGATCTTTGATAGATTAGCCAATGAAGAATCATTTAAATATTTTTCATACGAGAAGCATCCTCTTAGATTTCATACTATAAAATTTATACAACAACATATTAATTCATCTGAATATGTATTAGACTTGGGAAGTGGGTATGGTGATATGAGCAATAAAATTGCTGAATTTTCTAAAAAAGTTGTAGGTGTTGACTATGTCTCTGGAGATGTAGAAATTGCCAAGTCAAGACACCAAAAGGAGAACCTTGAATTTGTTTTTGATGATGCCTTTGACTTCTTAAATGAATGTAAAGATCAATTTGATGTAATTATTCTTTCTCATATTATTGAACATATTGATGACCCAGAAGAATTTTTAAAAAAATGTATTCCTCATACTAAAAAAATATTTATTGAAGTTCCTGATTACGACAAAACCTATTCAAATCATTATAGATCAATCTTAAAAAACAAACTAAATTATACTGATCCAGACCATGTTTGGGAGTTTAATAGAGAAGAATTAACAAGTTTAATTTCTAAAACCGGATTGACTATTATTGAAAATGAATTCAGATTTGGCGTTATGAAATTTTGGTGTGAAACACATCTAGTTAAAAGGTAACTCTTTTAATCTTTGTAAAGATATTTAAAATAATATATAAAGATACTCATCCTTTTTTTATCACACAAATCGCTAAATTACTATCTAACATTCAAAACCTAACCTCTCGACAAATAAATGTAAAATTTCATTTTGAGTTTTAAATACTGAGGAGAGTTTATTCTTATTCTTTAGGAATTTTCCATCCTTTTACAACATCTTTGGCCCCACCACAATTAAACACTGGTAATGTTTCTATCCATTTTATTGTTCTCCTTAATGTAGTTACGCATTGTTGAACAATCTTTAAAGTACTTATCCAATTCTTTGTCCATATTCTTAGGATCAATTTCACCTTTTACAAGTTTGAACTTTCTATCATAAATGTAGCATTTTTCAACAAGCCTTTCTCCCTTCTTCCATACTCCTCCAAGAATGTACTCATTGTTAAAAGCAATAATTTCAACGGCCTTAGTTTTTTTTAGGTTCTGTGTTCAAAATATAATATAATCTTCCAGCGCTTATCATATAAACATACCTAGTAATTCGAGTTGTCCTTTCAAAAGGAGTTTTTCTTTTGGGGAAGTAAATAATAGAATTACTATTTATCGGATAATCACCTCTCCTATAAAATACAACTTTCTCGTTTCCATCAATTTTTACTCCATAACTTTGTAAAGATGTGTCTATTGCAGCTTCTCTATTACTTTTCGACTCTTTTGTACTATTGTCTTTTTTTGTTTTATTTACTTCGTTTGTAAAAAGATCCGGTGCATTTCCGCAGTTGTAGTAACTAACATTATATTCAATTTTTTTTCCAGCCTCAATGTTGTTCATCATTAACTCTAGCAATTTATTACACCCTTTAAACCGTTTAACTATACTTGTGTTGAAATTTTCCTTACTCTTTTTTATTTGTTTTTTAGTAAACACCAAAATTTCTATTCCGCCTTCAATTAATTTAAATTTCCTATCCTAAATGTAGGTCATCGATAAATGGGTATGAGAGGTTAAAACGTATTTATCAGTGTAGGCAAGTATTTTTTGAATCTTCCCAATCCCTTTGGTAGTTGGGAGATTAAGATAGATCAGATTTCCGTTAACCAACAGCTTTAATTCATTATTTTTTATTTTAATTTCTTTTTTCTTTTCATCTGTATAGTAGGTGAACCGGTCTCCAATGGAAAGGTAATTTCCGTAAAATTTTATTGTTTCACCTTTCTGAGTAATGGCAAAATTGCTCGATTTTTGGGCATTTGTGTTGATCGTCAAAAAGCATACAACAATTAATAAAATGAAATTTTTCATAAAAAAATTTAAATAAGCTAAACTAAAGTAATCAAATTTAGGTGCTAGGCCAAATCAATTTCTTACCAAAACCTAAGGTATTATCAGTCATTTTAATCCAGTTGAGTCGTATCCCCCATATTGGAGAAGGCTTTGCTTTAGCAAAGGGAAATTTCTTGTAATAAGTAGCATAAAACTGAGTTGCTTGTTCGGCTGAAGGATTTATAAAATCGCCTGTAAACTGTACACCTTGTATTTTAACAATAGTTGTAACTTCAGTATTAATTGTACCTGCTATATTTTTATTGAACAAAGCATCCTTTATATGTTTAGTCTCATTGTCAGATAAAAAAATGAGGTACTTATTTTTTTCATCAAACACATAAAAACAATTCGCACAATAAGGTTTATCATTAACACTTGTGGCCAATGTTAACACTTTATTTTTTGAGATATAGTTGACTATTTTTTGATCCATAATGGTTAAGCAATATTAAGAAATCAAAAGATTCTTCACTTCGTTTTATGCTGAAAATAAATTTTCAAAAAACATCATTCAGAATGATATAAAAATTCAACATTCAAAACTCATCATTCCTAATTATTCCATTAACTTTGCCGTCCGATAATTATCGGACCTTAAAATTTTAAAGTAAATGATAAAAGTAACATTACCAGATGGCGCAGTAAAAGAATATGATGCAGGTGTGACTGCTATGGATATTGCCATGAGTATTAGTGAAGGGTTAGCAAGAAATGTAATTTCTGCAAGTGTGAACGACAACACCGTTGAAGTTACCACTCCTATTACTACTGATGCTAACGTTACCTTATTTACATTTAATGATGATGACGGCAAGAAAGCTTTTTGGCATTCTTCTGCTCACATTTTAGCTCAAGCATTAGAAAAATTATATCCTGGAATTAAATTAACGATAGGCCCTGCCATTGAAAATGGTTTTTACTATGATGTTGATTCTGGTGAACAAACAATTTCTGAAGCAGATTTTAAAAAGATTGAAGATAAGTTTTTAGAATTGGCCCGCGAAAAAGCGAATTTTAGCTTACGTGAAGTTTCTAAAGCCGATGCTTTAGCCAAGTACAAACAAGAAGGAAATGAGTATAAAGTTGAGTTAATTGAAAACTTAACTGATGGAGAAATTACATTCTGCGACCACTCAGACTTTACTGATTTATGTAGAGGAGGCCATATTCCAAATACAGGAATTGTAAAAGCTTTTAAAGTAATGAGTGTTGCTGGTGCTTATTGGCGAGCAGACCAAACAAAAAATCAACTGGTGCGTGTTTATGGGATTAGTTTCCCTAAACAAAAAATGTTGGCCGAATATTTGGAATTGTTAGAAGAAGCAAAATTACGTGACCATAGAAAACTAGGAAAAGAACTAGAGTTGTTTACATTCTCTCAAAAAGTTGGACAAGGTTTACCATTATGGTTACCTAAGGGAACTGCACTTAGAGAACGTTTAGAAAATTTCTTAAAAAAAGCACAATTAAAAGCTGGATACTTACCCGTAATTACTCCTCATATTGGGCATAAAGATTTGTATGTTACTTCTGGTCATTATGCAAAATATGGTGAAGACTCTTTTCAGCCGATAAAAACACCTCATGAAGATGAAGAGTTTTTACTAAAACCAATGAACTGTCCTCACCATTGTGAAATATATAATTCTTCACCGCGTTCATACAAAGATTTACCTATACGATATGCCGAATTTGGAACGGTTTACCGTTACGAACAAAGTGGAGAGTTACACGGTTTAACAAGAGTAAGATGCTTTACCGTAGATGATGCACACATATTTTGTAGGCCAGATCAAATCGTGGAAGAATTTAAGAATGTGATTGATTTGGTATTATATGTTTTTAAGACTTTCCACTTTCAAGATTATGTAGCACAAATCTCATTAAGAGATCCTGAGAATAAAGAAAAGTATATTGGTAGTGATGAAAACTGGGAAAAAGCAGAAAAAGCAATTATTGATACTGCCAAAGAAAAAGGATTGAATACTGTAGTAGAAACTGGAGAAGCTGCTTTTTATGGTCCTAAATTGGATTTTATGGTAAAAGATGCATTGGGTAGAAGTTGGCAATTAGGTACCATCCAGGTTGATTATAATTTACCCGAGCGATTCGAATTAGAATTTAAAGGCAGCGATAATGAGGCTCACAGGCCAGTAATGATACACCGTGCACCATTTGGATCTATGGAGAGATTTGTAGCCGTTTTGATTGAACACTGTGCAGGAAACTTCCCTTTATGGTTAACTCCTGATCAAGTAGCCATTTTACCAATAAGCGAAAAATACAATGAATCAGCACAAAATATTTTAAATTCGCTAAATAATTACGATATTCGCGGCTTCGTTGACATGCGTAATGAAAAAGTAGGAAGAAAAATTAGAGATGCGGAAGTTAAAAAAGTACCGTATATGCTAATTATAGGAGAGAAAGAAATTGAATCAGGCTCTTTATCAGTAAGAAGACATGGAGAAGGAGACCTAGGAGAATTTACAGAAACAGCGTTTGCGGATTTAGTAAATAAAGAAGTAGAAAAAGATTTAAGTAATAATTAATTAAAACAGAGAAACCATAGCTAAAAGATTTTCACATAGAGGGAGACGTAGATTTGTAAAAAAAGAAGACCCTCACAAAATAAACGACAGAATTTTTGCTAAAGAAGTTAGAGTAATTGCTGAAGGTGTTGAACCAGATGTATATTCTATAGAGCAAGCACTTAAGTTTGCTGAAGAGCAAGAATTAGATTTAGTTGAAATTTCACCAAACGCTAAGCCTCCTGTTTGTAAAATAATTGATTATAAAAAGTTTCTTTATGATCAAAAAAAGAAACAAAAAGAGATTAAAGCAAAAGCTCAAAAAATTGTTTTAAAAGAAATAAGATTTGGGCCAAATACAGACGATCATGATTTTGAATTTAAAACGAAACATGCTCGTAAATTTATAGAAGAAGGGTGTAAGGTTAAAGCATTTGTTTTCTTTAAAGGTAGAACGATCATCTTTAAAGATAGAGGCCAAATTCTTTTGTTAAAACTTGCTCAGGAATTGGAAGATGTAGCAACAGTAGAAGCCTTACCGAAAATGGACGGTAAAAGAATGTTTATGTACTTAGCTCCTAAAAAGAAAAAATAGTAATAAATTAAATATATAGTATGCCAAAAATGAAAACCGGTTCCAGTGCGAAAAAAAGATTCCGATTAACTGGGACGGGAAAAATTAAAAGGAAACATGCTTTTAAAAGTCACATCTTAACTAAGAAAACGACTAAACAAAAGCGTAATTTAACC
>JAJCYN010000098.1 GCA_029262915.1 Flavobacteriales bacterium | reverse complement strand
GTTTTCTCAATTAAAACTTAAACAACTTTAATTCTTAATGTTTAATAATTTTTATTTCACTTATTACTTTAACCTTCTTAAAACATATTTCAACTTTTTATTTTAGATTAAGAAAAATTTCTTTGTTGATATTTTGTATTGTTTTAGAATTGATAGGCAAGACAACTTCTTTTAAGCTATGCTTATTTGTTATTATTAACAAACGAGTTTTATATTTAGGAGGAAACAATGGATAGCTGAACTCTCCCTTACTTGTAGTTTTTACTTCACCAACAACTTGATTACCATCATAAATAACAATTTTTGCATTCCCTATAACTCCATTTTCATCTTTTAAAATTCCCGTTAATTGAATAACAACATTTTCAACTGCATCAACTTTAAGTGTATTATTGTTTTGATTATTCATTTCAGTATCTTTTTTTTCTGGTTTTGGAATGAGAACTGTTTCACAATCATTTTTACACGCTAAAACAGTATATTCTTCATTTGGATTTAAATCAATATCAAAACTAAAGTAACCTGTACTTCCTGTATTAATTTTAGCAAGTGTTGTTGTAGCATTTTTTACAATTACAGGTATATTTTTTAATGGTGATTGAACCGTTTTAGTGGTATCACTTTTAGAATTATATGTTAAGTAACCATTTATTTTAAAAACATGTGATCCAGATTTTATTTTTGCTTCTAAATAATTACTTAATGTATCTCTTTTAACCTGTATAGCTATTTTATTATGAACAGAAAATCTATTTTTTTTAGCAACCAAAGTATAATTATCGTTTAATTTTAATGTATATGAATACATCCCATTAACCGATTGTAATACAGTATCTTTTTTTGTAATCTCGTTTTTCAAGACATACTTGAGTCCATCAAAAATATTTTTATCTGGAAACTGAATTTTATTCCCATTAAGAGTAATTTCAATAGGAGAAATACTTTCTGAAAAACTGTAAATATCTTCTGCACCTTTCCCATTAAAACGATCTGAACTAAAGAATCCACGAGAATGATAACCATCGAAAACGATACCAAAATCATTACCAATTGAATTAAAAGGTGGCTTTAAATTTTGAACATTTGTCCACTCATCTTTTTTCAAAATACTAGAAAATATATCTAGCTTACCCATCCCTATATGCGAATCAGAAGAGAAATAAAGAGTTCCATTATCTGAAATATAAGGAAATAATTCATGCCCAAAAGTATTTACCTCACTGCCAGCATTTATTGGTTCAACCCAAGTTCCATCTTCACGTTTTTCACTATAGTAAATATCCGTAGATCCATAACCACCTTTCATATCTGATATAAAAAATATTTTTTCTCCATCCTTAGAAAGTGAAGGTTGCCCAATAGAATATTTAGCACTATTAAATGTAAATGCACTTACAGGTTCTGACCAATGTCCAGAAGAATCTATAACGCTATAAAAAACTTGAAGTGTACTTAATATTTCATTTTTATTACCCTTCTTCGTTTTCTTTCCTTTTATTGTCCTAGTAAAATAGATCTCCTTACCATCACTAGAAAAAGTTGCAGACCCTTCATGTAAAGGAGAGTTAATTTCTGAGAAATTACTATACACTACACTTTCTTTCCCAGCCAAAGAATTTAGATCTGTATAATACAAATCTAACCTATTTACCTTCATCCCACCATCAAAACTAATAAATGCTTCTTTGCTTCCTTCTCTAGATGATGAAAATACAAGTTGGTTTGAAGCAAGTATTACTGGAGCAAAATCAGATAACGATGTATTTATTTTCTCTATATTTTTAACTTCTTTACCTATTGTTTCTTCTAGCCATTTTTGTGCAGAATCACATGAATGAAGAAAAATTTTCCCCATAGGATCACCCGGATTTAATCTAATATACTCATTAAACTGAAATTTTGCTTCTGCATATTTTGCACTACTCTTGAGGGATTTACCATAATTTAAATAATAAATTGGATCTTCTCTATTTCTTTTACTTTTCAACAATTTTCTATGCATATCTTCAGCCATTTCAAACTCACCTAATATTCGATAACATGCTGCCAATCGTTGTTTCGCATAGTTAGAATAACGTCTATTCCCTGACTTTGCTTCTAACCTATAATATTTAATAGCCTCTTGAAAAAGATTTTTATCAAAATACCGATCTCCTTTATTTGCATTATTTTGAGAAAAAACTGAAAAAAATGAGAACATCATAACGATAGTAATCCCAATAGTCCGTATGTATGAAGTTAGTTTCATTTTTATATCTATGTTTTAAAAATAATATCTTGGATGAACCTCTTTTTGTGTCGCAGGTGGAGGAAGCTTGATGCCATAAGATAAAATAATTTCATGGCTCCCTCCTGATGTTAATTTAGTAGTTACTATATCGTATCCGTAAGCCAACCTTAACTGTTCCATAATATTTATTTTTAATAAAGCTACAATAGCATCGCCAGTCCTATATTGTACTCCAACACCAAATCTATCATCATAATAAATCATGTTATTAATATCTATTTGAACGGTTGATGCGGCTACATACTTTATCAAAAAGCTTGGTTCAATCGATATTTTTTTTGTAACATCAAAAACAGTTCCCGACAATAAATAAATATGATTATACAAATGAGATTGAGATTCATTTACAGTATTATCACTAAAATTAGTTTTAATTAAATGAGCTTGAGAAAATCCAGCATAAAACTGTTTTTTCTG
>JAJCYN010000097.1 GCA_029262915.1 Flavobacteriales bacterium | reverse complement strand
ATTGGAGCATTTAGGTGGTGGCTTAGCATCATGGAATGTTGAACAATGGCCACTTAAAAGTAAAAAAGGCAATGTAATTACTTTCTTAGACCAGTCAACAAATAAAGAGTTTGAGGCTATTTTTTATCATTTTCACCATGTACGTTTTTACAAAAATGATTTAGTAGATTTAGGCTGGAGGCATCCAACGATCCCTGTAGTTAAAAATCTTTATGCTCCATATATTACTGTGCTTCAAGAAGTGGAAAAACAGGTAAAATTAGTAACTCCTGATTTTAATATCCCCGTTCAAAAATTTACGCTAATTAAAACGGGAGGATTCAGAAATAAGTTAAAATATATCTATAAAAAATATTATCGATTTAACGTATTTAATGTGAGTAAGTTAATCACTAAATATGGTTCCAATTGATGAAGCAGAACAAAAAAAAATACATTTTCATCGTTCAGGTTACACGCCAATTATCTATTGATATATTAAATAGTTTTGTGGCAGAAGGGGCAGAAATAGAACTAGTTACAGGTGTTGTTGAAAGCAATTATGAAGCTCTCGATCCATCAATAAAGGTTACAAAATTTAATAAGTACGATAATACTTCAGGTTTTAAGAGGATGTTTACTTGGTCCCTCTTCACTTTTCTATGTTATTTCTATGTCTTATTTCGAAGTAAAAAGAGGGAATTAATTATTATTACAACTCCACCGTTTGTGGTGTTTATAGGCTCGTTCTTTCATCGTTTAAGAAAACAAAACTATCATTTGATTATTTGGGATTTATATCCTGATGTCTTGGTTAATTTTGGCGTCTTAAAGGAAACATCTTGGCTGTTAAAAAGATGGAAAAAAATGAACAGAAGCTGTTTTTCGAGAGCAAAAAATATTTTTACTTTGGGAGAGCATTTGTCAAAAGCAATATTAACTTATACGGATAAATCACCTGTGATTATTTATAATTGGGTGAATTCAGAATTTGTTAAACCGATGATGAAATCGGAAAATGCATTTGCTGAAAAACATGGACTAACGGATAAGTTGGTAGTAATGTATTCTGGTAATTTAGGAATGACTCATGACATCGAATCGATAATCCATACAGCCGATTATTTAAAAGACAATCCTAGAATTCAATTTGTTATTATTGGTGATGGAGCAAAGAAGGCAAAAATTAAACAGTACGTACAAGAAAAGAATTTGAGCAATGTTCTGATATTGCCCTATCAAGACAAAGAAGTATTGCCTTATTCTCTTAGTTGCGCTGATATAGGAGTTGTAACCTTAAGCCAAGGAGCAGAAATGATCTCAGTACCAAGTAAAACGTATTACACTTTGGCAGCTGGGGCGGCTGTTTTGGCATTGGCTTCGCGAGAATCTGAATTGGGATTATTAATAGAAAACCATCAATGTGGAATTGTTTTTGAAGAACCTAAAATACCTGAAATAGCTGAGTTCATCGAAAATTTGTTGGAAGACAGTGAGAAATTAAGAACGTATAAAGAAAATGCACGGAAAGCATCCTTTAACTACACACCCGATAATGCTAAATGTTATTATGACTATATTTACGGTAAAAATAGTTGATCATGTTTAGAAAGTTATACCTTTCTCCTTTCGGTATTTTTATATCGCTTATTTTAAGAATGATTGCTGTGTTCTATAAAAATTTCATGGTATATGGTTTTTCCAATAAAGTTGATGGTAAATTCTATAAAAGAACCAGAATTGCCTCAGATGTTAAGCTGATTTTTAAGAACAAAATTGACATTAAAGACAATGTATGGGTAGGTTACCATTGCTTGCTTGATGGAATTGGAGGGATAACTATTGAGAAAGGAGTTAACATCGCATCACATTGCTGTGTTTATTCTCATAGTAGCCAAAATTCTATTCGTTTATTAGGAGAAAAATTTATTGAAATTCCAGCAGAAGACCGGATAGGTTATATTCTTGAACCAGTTAAAATTGGGGAGTATACTTTTGTTGGTACATCTAGTGTTATACTTCCTGGTACAACTATAGGTAGAGCTTGCGTTGTTGGCGCTGGAAGTGTTGTTAAAGGAGCCTTCCCAGATTATTCTATTATTGTTGGAAATCCGGCAACAATAGTTGGTGATACTAGAAAGGTTGATGAAAAATTATTTCAAGAAGGTATAGAATTTAAACATTACTATGACAAATCCTTATTAGAAGGATTTAATAAGAATTAGGAGTGATTAGCACAGAACTGAATCATAAGATTAATTTTTACCTTACCTGTTTACTGTCTTTTTTTGCACCCATTCATCCCAAAATTTTACCGTTTTTCATCATATTAATTGCCGTTAATTGGCTCATTAATCCATCAAACATAAAACTGAGTTTAAAGAATTTGGTCTTAAATTATACATTGTTAGCGTCAGTTATCTTGTACTTACTCTATATATTAGGAATGTTATATACTTCCAATTTAAAGTTCGGGTGGACGGTTCTGGAAACTAAAATGTCGTTATTAATATTGCCACTAATTTATGCGGCTTATATTGATACTACTAAAGATAAAATTCAGGAATATTTAAAGTATTTGGTTTATGGCTGCATCGTTTATGCTATTATATGTCTGACTTATGCGGGCTATGCTTTTTTTAAACCTGTTCTTGACGATTTATATGGCGATATAGGCAGCAATAATTTTTACTATAGTTATCTTTCTTTATATTTTCACCCGAGCTATACAGCTATGTATAGTGTATTTTCCTTATTAATAATAAGCATTGGAATAAAGAAAAGAGTGATATGTTTTAATTGGAAAATTATTTTATCAATAACACTGCTGATCATATTTATCCTTTTATTAAGTTCTAAAGCTGGTTGGTTCATATTGATTTTATTAGGGCTGTATGTGTTTAAATTACTCATTTCCTTAAAAAAAGGGATCAAGATATTATATTTTGTAATTCCAATACTGGTACTATTCCTTGCTCTTAACGTTTATTTTACGCCTAAATTTTCTCACCGATTACCACAAATTGAAAATATTATAAAAGCCATAACAGGTAAAGATCAAAATGATAAAACCGTAACAACAGGAAATGATGGAAATGCATCTCGAGTATTTATTTGGAAAGCATCTTATGAGTTGTTTCTTGAAAATTTTTTAACTGGAACTGGAACAGGAGATGCAAAAGATGAATTACTTAAAAAATATCAAGAGAAAAAAATGACTAATGAATTTCAGTTTCAATTAAATTCACATAACCAATTTTTAAGTACTTCCCTTTATCTTGGACTTTTAGGGCTTATTACGTTTTTGTTTATGCTTTTCTACCCACTTATAATATCGATAAAACATAGCAATTATGTTCTGGTAGGTTTTATATTGTTAATAATAATTAATCTTATGGTTGAATCGATGTTTGAAAAACAAGCAGGATTAGTTTTTTATGCTTTTTTTAACACATTACTTTGTTCAACATTAGTGAAAATTAATTCTAATTAATAATGAAAATAATTACCATCGTTGGGGCACGTCCTCAATTTGTAAAAGCGGCAGCTTTAAGTAGAGAATTGGCTAAACACAATAATATTGAAGAAATTATAATACATACCGGTCAGCATTTTGATAAAAATATGAGCGATATATTTTTTGATGAGATGGAAATACCTCAACCAAAATACAATTTAGATATAAATAGTATTAGTCATGGGGCTATGACGGGAAGAATGTTAGAAGGAATAGAAAAAATACTTATCGATGAAAAACCTGATTTGTTGCTGGTTTACGGAGATACCAACTCAACAATTGCAGGAGCACTAGCAGCTAAAAAATTACATATAAAGGTTGCTCATGTGGAGGCTGGGTTGAGAAGTTTTAACATTGAAATGCCTGAAGAGGTAAATAGAATTTTAACAGATAGAATCTCCGATTTTCTTTTTTGCCCTACAACAACTGCAATTGATAACTTAATGAAGGAAGGGTATTCAAAAATTGATTGTAATATTTTAAACTGCGGTGATGTAATGCAGGATGCAGCCAATTTTTATGCTTTAAAATCTAAAGAAAAAGCAACTATTATAGAAACACTAAACATAGAGGAATTTATTTTGTGCACTTTACATAGAGCAGAAAACACTGATGATGAAAATCGATTAACAGAGATTATTGAAGCTTTAAATGAAATTCACCAAACCATACCAATCCTTTTACCACTACATCCTAGAACAAAAGGGAAAATAGAAGCATTGAATGTCGATTTAGAAGTAGAAATAATTAATCCTGTGGGATATTTTGATATGATAGAGCTATTAAAAAGATGTAGTTTGGTTATGACAGATAGTGGTGGATTACAAAAAGAAGCCTTTTTCTTTAAAAAGAATTGCATTACAATGAGGGAACAAACTGAATGGATAGAATTATTAGAGAATGATGTAAATGTTTTAGTAGGATCAGATAAGAATAAAATTATATCAGGAGTTCAAAGAATGTTAAATCATCCTTCCGATTTTTCTGTAGATTTGTATGGAAATGGAAAGGCTTGCGAGAATATAGTAAAGGAAATATTGAAATAAATTGAGATTAGAAACGATGTTTTTCTAATTTAATTTTAAGAGCATACTTTTTTAACACATTACTTTGTTCTTTGTTTTCAAACAAATAAATTTGAGTAATCTAAAGACATTAAATGAAATTAATTCATCTACTATTTCAAAACAATATTCCAAGGTGGATTATTTTTTTTATTGACATTGTAACGTGTTTTGTTTCTTTAATTATAGCTTATCTAGTACGATTTAATTTTTCCATTCCAGATATAGCTTTAGAAGATTTTCCATTTGTTTTTAGCGTAGTTCTAGGAGTTAGAGCAATAAGCTTTTACCTTTCAAAAACTTATAAAGGAATTGTAAAATATACTAGTTCTAAAGATTCTCAACGAATTTTTTCGGCCATTACTCTTGGTAGTATAGTATTTGTGGTAGTTAATCTAATTTTCTATTTTGGAATAAATGATAAATTCCCTATTCCCTTTTCAATTATTATTATTGATTATATGTCAGCTCTATTCTTAATGATAACGTTAAGAGTACTCTTTAAAGCCTTATACACAGAAATAATAAATCCTTATAGAGAAAAAAGTAATGTAATAATATTTGGTGCTGGCGAATCTGGAATTATTACTAAAAGGACCTTAGATAGAGATGCTGGATTAAAATATAAAGTACTAGCATTTATTGATGAGGATAGCAAAAAAGCTGGTAAGACATTGGAGGGGGTGTCAATTGTAAATATTAAAAAACTTGATGAATTACTGAATAAAAGAGATGTCGCTCACTTAATCATATCTGTTCAAAATATTTCTCCAGACAAAAAAAAGAAATTAGTAGATATTTGCCTTAATTATAATACGAAAGTGCTTAATGTCCCTCCAGTATCAAATTGGATAAATGGAGAACTTAGTTTTAAACAGATTAAGAAAATTCGAATTGAAGAACTTTTAGAGCGTGATCCTATTACATTGAATATTGAAAGTATTAAAAATCAGCTTTCCAATAAAACAATCCTTGTAACTGGTGCTGCAGGAAGCATAGGAAGCGAAATTGTTCGCCAAGTAATTCAATTTAGTCCAAAAAAAATCATTCTATTAGATCAGGCTGAATCTCCTTTATATGATATGGAAATGGAGTTAAAAGATAGTTATGATAATTTAGTTTTTGAGATAGTGATAGGAGACATAAGAAATATTCGAAGATTAGAGAACCTGTATAAATCTTTTACTCCAGAAATTGTCTTTCATGCAGCAGCATATAAACATGTTCCTATGATGGAGAATAATCCATCAGAATCTATTCTTACTAATGTACTCGGAACAAAAAATTGTGCAACCCTAGCGGTCAAATACAATGTAGAGAAGTTTGTTATGGTTTCTAC
>JAJCYN010000096.1 GCA_029262915.1 Flavobacteriales bacterium | reverse complement strand
TTTTTTTGTTTTTTTATAATGTATTCAAGAGAATTATGGAGTATATAGAGTTTAAAGCAAGTGTCAACCCTTTGGAACTTGGTCGAGATATATTAATAGCAGAGTTGTCTGAGATTGGTTTTGAAAGCTTTGTTGAGACTGATAAGGGGGTTGAAGCATATATTCAAGCAAACAAATTTAAAGAGAAAGATATCCAAAGACTAAAAATACTGGCCAATTCGGCTTTTGAAATAACTTATTTTACGAAAATTATTGAAGATCAAAATTGGAATGCCGAATGGGAGAAAAGTTTTAACCCAATTAATGTTGATAATAGGTGTTGTATAAGAGCTCCATTTCACAATAAAATAGATAATATTGAATACGATATCGTGATTAATCCAAAAATGTCTTTTGGGACAGGGCATCACGAAACAACATTTTTAATGATAAAACGATTATTAGATATAGATCTTAAAGGTAAAAATGTTTTAGATATGGGATGTGGAACAGGAGTTTTAGCCATATTAACTAAAATGAAAAAAGCGAACTATGTAGAGGCAATAGATGTTGATGAGTGGGCTTATAATAATGCTGTAGAAAATGTTCGGAATAATAATTGCGAAGAAATTATGGTGAAAATGGGTGGTGCAGAATTAATAGGTAGAAGTAGTTTTGATGTGGTAATCGCAAACATTAATAGAAATATCTTGCTAAATGATATGGATAAATACGTTGTATCCTTATCTAAAGGGAGTGATTTGCTACTTAGTGGGTTTTTTAGTTCAGATCAGGATTTATTATTAAAAGAGGCCATAAAATATGGGATGAAAGAGGTTTATCGTGAGCATAAAAATGATTGGACAATGTTACATCTAGTTAAGGATGAATAAATTTTATCGAAATATCATACTTGCATTTTGTTTTTTGATGACTTTTTCGAGTTATTCTCAAAATAAAATAAAGCATTTCTCATCCGATTCTACGTTATTTTTTGAGGAAATGGAGCAATTCTTAACATATTCAAGAAAACAAGATGGGACTTTAGTTATGGACGAATTCTCTTGGAATTGGTATGGAGGTAAATTTTCGGATAAACAAAGGGAAAGTGTTTATAAGGTCACAAATTTAATGTTAAAGAAAAGAAAAAGAGCTTTCCCAGATTTTAAGAATTACCTATTTACAATATCTCAATTTGTAAATAGTAAGTATCAAACAGAGCAAAGTTTTGAAAGCTGGCAGGAAATTGTAGTTAAATTAATTAAGGGAAAAAGTAAAAAACAGTTTGCTGATTACCTCAAAGCGTGTAATGATTTATTTGGTGAAAATTTTTTGTATAAATCAGCAGCAAATTCATGGGCAGCAAATAATAGTAATTATACCTTTGGTTTTGATAGCTTGCCAACAATAGAGTTTGAAGCATTAACATTAACTTGTTATTCGAAAGGAGATAGTTCTGTAATTAAAAATACAAAAGGTATATATTATCCAACAGAAGCAAAATGGATTGGTGAAGGTGGTAAAATTACTTGGGAGAGAGCTGGTTTTTCGCCAGATTCTGTTTATGCAGAAATTAATCAATATATTATAAGTGTAAAATCACCTAGGTATATTATCAAAGACGTTATTTTCTATGATTATGTTTATTTTAATGAGCCTTTAAATGGAATTTTGGAAGAAAAAGTATTAGCCAATGTAATTCCTGAAAAAGCAAGTTATCCTCGTTTTGATTCTTATGATGCTAGGTTTAAAATTCCTAATATTTCAGAAGGAGTTGATTACATTGGAGGATTCTCTCTTTATGGTCGAAAGGTTATGGGTAGAGGAACAAAAGATCAGGATGCGTACTTAGTTTTTATGAAAAAAAATGAACCATTTTTAAAAATGGCTTCTAAAATATTTGTTATTAAACCAGAGCGTATAGTTTCACAAATGGCTTCTGCAACTTTTTACCTTAAAGAAGATTCTATATATCATCCTGGTTTAGCTTTTAAGTTTTTTATAGCGGATAGAAGTGTGTCTTTGATTAGAGATCATAAGGGAATTAAAATAACGCCATATTTTAATTCATACCATCAGGTAGATATGGATTTTGAATCATTAACTTGGAAAGTAGATTCACCAATGATTGAGTTTAAAAATATGAAAGGTGGGACTAAAACGGACGCTACGTTTGTTTCTTCTAATTATTTTAGAAAAGATGAGTATATGAAGTTGATGAGTCTCCAAACAACACATCCACTATATACTATAAAAAAATTAGCAGATAAATTAGATACAAATTACATAACCAATTATGATTTGGCAGAATTTACGTTAAAATCATTTTCTCAATTAGAAACAATGCTATTAAATTTATCTAATATGGGGTTTATTAACTATCATTACGATGATAAATCTTTTATCGTTAAAGAAAAACTCTTTAGTTGGGTAAAAGCTAGTGGAGGTAAGGTGGATTATGATGTTATAGATTTTTATTCAAACCTTAAAGGATACAGTAATGCAACACTAAGTTTATTAAACTACGATTTAAAATTAAGAGGTGTTAGTAGTGTTAATGTTAGTGATTCTCAAGAAGTTATAATTTATCCGTCTAGAAAAGAAATTACCTTA
>JAJCYN010000095.1 GCA_029262915.1 Flavobacteriales bacterium | reverse complement strand
AAGATGTTAAACCGAAAAAAGCACCAATTAAAAAACCAGTTGCTCAAAAGCACAATCCTAAACCAACAGGAGCAAAGGGAGGATCAAAAACAGCAATGCCATCAAAAAAAGGAAAATAGTCATATCATTTTTAGGATGACTAACTAGATTAAGGCTAAAGGTTTTTTCTATTTAAAAATAGAAACGTAGTAGAACTGATGAGTTGGTATGGGTAATCCATTCATTTTCTGACTTAATTCCTCTTATTTGAACTTCACTTCCAATACTGAAATTCTTTATAAAGTAATATTCTCCACCAATAGTAGGTGCAAATATCATTACGTTATTAAAAACAGTCTTAGTGCTACCTCCACCAAAGAAACCACCACTATTGACGAAAGCAGTAGATTGATTAATTCTTATTCCAAACCTAAATCCATAGAGAATGTTAAATTTTGAAATTGGTTTCTTTCCAAAAAGACCCATTCCCAATGAATATTGTTTTAAATTTTCAGTTAAAACCATCCCAAAAGAAGGTTCTAATCTAAGTTTATCGCCTAGTTCAATAACAAAATAGATGGAGTTTGAGGGTGCAAAATCAATATCATAGGTGTAATCTGATAAATTAAAAAGTGAGACTCCTAGTCCAAAGTGCGATTTAGATTCCGTTTCATTATCTTCTTCTGCTTGTGCGAATAAATTTTGTAACGAAATGAATGCTAACAAAAAAATAAATACTGCAATTTTAATAGGTGAGACTTTCATAACCTTAATCTTTTCATAAATATAGTAAATAAAACGTGCGTTACTTTAATTTGTGGGTGCTATTCTTCTTTTGGATCATTCCAAAAACTGTCTTTTATTGACCTGTCTAATGTAATATCTGTATCTTCCTCGTATTCCCACCTTCTCTTTCCAATCAAAAAAGCATCAAATCTTTTTAACGCTGGACCATAATATTCATAAATTCCTTTTAGCTTAGAGCTAGCAGGAACTAGATAATCAAACACTATTTTTTTCTCTTCCGGATGATATTTTAGAGACATAGTTACCTCCTTAGAATACTCAAAAATCATTCTTCTCTCCATCCTTTTTTTTGTTTTTAATATAGGTGATCCAAATTTTATCACTCCATTACCTGAAATATAAAGAATTTCAATAATTTTTTTGTTGGTTAAATTGTTGTTGCCATCCCAACCTAATAGTGTGTAATAATTATTACCTATTTTTTTATCATATATTATCTCATAATACAAAGCTCCATACCAATTTTTAGTTGTTAAGGTTTTTCTTTCAGGTGATTTTATACTCTCAGATTTATCTATTAGTTCTACATTTTTATAAGTTTTGTCTTCTAATTTAAGTTGTATAAAAGCAAAATATTCATAAGTTCCATCTGTTAAAGGAAGAGCCCAATTATAAATTTTTAAATTGTTTACTTTTAAGATGCTAATCGTTTTTAAAGAATCAAATTGGTAATTGAAAGATGCTTCATTATTAATGAGTTTTTTCAAAGTAGCTTTATAGTTCTTATTTGCTTTGTATCTTTCATCATTAGTTTCACTACCAATAATTTGTTTTCCAATAGTATTTAACAAAAGAATTTCATTGTTAAAATTAACTTCAATTTTTTGTGAAAAAGCAGTAATGCTAGAACAACTAAATAAAAGTAATATGAATTTAAATTTTATCAATTAAGGTGATTTTAGAGCGAAAAAAACCGTGTACGATTAAATACACGGTTTTTTTATGCGAATATTGTACCAAGTAGAACCATTAAAGGTGCATTTTATCTTTTTTAGCTAATAACTCCTCTTCCGTTTCTCTAACATCTTCATCATCTACACAACAATCTACAGGGCAAACTGCAGCACATTGAGGTTCATCATGAAATCCTTTGCATTCAGTACATTTATCAGGAACAATATAATAAAGGTCTTCATCAACAGGCTCCTGAGATGAATCTGCATCAATAGATTCCCCATTTCTTAAAATGTAGTCACTCGATACATCTGTTCCATCGCTCATCCTCCATTCATCACCGCCTTCATAAATTGCATTGTTTGGGCATTCTGGCTCACATGCCCCACAATTAATACATTCGTCAGTTATTATTATTGCCATTTTTTTAAATGTTTTATGTTAGTAATTTCGCCTACAAATATAAATAAATGAGTTTAGAAAAAAGAATAAAAGCCTTTGTTCAATTAGGAATATTTTTAAAGCAATTTGAGGGCACAGAAAAAGAAGAGACTCTAAACAATCTCAATAATAAATTTTATGATGAATTTGAAAATTTAATTCTTAGACAAAAAGCTTATAATGGTTGGTTTACCAAAGAAAATGTAATGTGTTCAATTACTGAGATTGCTAATTCATTAACAGAGAAAAAGTTGGTTGAGTGGACTTCGAAATATCTAATTGAGAATCACTCTAAAAAAACTATTGGTATTATTATGGCAGGTAATATTCCTTTAGTAGGTTTTCATGATATGTTGTGCGTTTTAATTACAGGAAATAAAATTCAAGCTAAATTATCATCATCAGACAATACACTAATGAGAAAAATAGCTGAAATACTTATTTACATTGAACCAACACTAAAAACGAATATTTCTTTTATAGATAAACTTGAAGGATTTGATGCAGTAATAGCTACAGGAAGTAATAATACTTCTCGATATTTTGAACAGTATTTTGGAAAATACCCACATATAATTAGAAAAAATAGAAATTCAGTTGCTATTATCAATCAAAATGATGGTATTGAAGATGTTAGAATTTTAGGGAAAGATATATTCCAGTATTTTGGCTTAGGTTGTAGGAGCGTGTCCAAACTATTTCTTCCTAGAGGATATAGGATTGATACAATTTTTGAAGCTTTTTATGATGATTATCAGTCTGTTACCGATAATAATAAATATGCTAATAATTATGATTACAACAAAGCTGTTTACCTTATGGGGGATAATAAGTTGTTAGATAATGGATTTTTATTATTGAAAGAAGATACAAGTTTAGCA
>JAJCYN010000094.1 GCA_029262915.1 Flavobacteriales bacterium | reverse complement strand
CCTAAACATACCTCCAAAAACAATCACCTTTTGCAAAGCAAAAAAGTGTTGTGAGGCTTTTTCGTTTTCATTAAAAGTAATTCTAACATCTGGCATATTCATAAAGCCACCTTTTAGTTCTGCTTGAATAAAAAAATGTTTTAAGAAAGTAAAATTAATCCCCGATTTAGCAGTAATTCCATAACCTGCTAAATGAAAATGATCGTGCCTTTCATAATCTAATAATGTTACATCTGTATGAGGATATAGGAATCCTACACCAAGTCCTTCCACCAAATTAACTTGAATGTGTTTTGATTCTATCTTCAACAACGGGAGTATATCATCCACTCGATTTACTTCTATATTTATAAAATTTAAACCGTTAGTATGTTCATACTTTAAAAAATCTTCCGAAAGAATAATATCTTCATTATTATAAATTCGATCATAATCTGATCCTGCTTTTATCACCCCGTTTATTTTAACTATCTGTCCATTTGTCATCACATATTTCATGTGATCATTTCCTAAAGAGACAGAAAAATTATCATGAAAATAATAGCCAATTCTTGAACTTGTTTGAACATTAGAAAATGTTTTAGGGTTTAAATAAGGATTAAAACCATAAGGCATCACTCTATCAGTTGAACTAACATCCTTAATTATAAAGTTAAATTTATCTCCTTTAAAATGAATATCCGATTTGGTATAAGAACTTTCGTGCCAACCATGGTAAATATAAAATTTACCTTTATTTCCTTTATGAATAGTTTTTTCTTCTTGTTCTTGGGCACTTATTTTATTACAATAACAAATTATTAGTAGTGAAATTAAAAGGTAGGGAAGATTTCTCATGAATAATCAAAATAAACGCAAAGTTGTTATTTAATCAATAAAAAAAACCTGATAAGCATCATACTTACTACTATTAAAAATAGAAAGACCGAGAATTTTAAGTTTTGTCAATTATATGACATAGCATACTAATAGCTTAAAAACATAAGTTAAATCATATTTCTCAGATAGAACATATTCTAATTTCGTTCATACATTACAAACTATACAAAAATGAATACTCCTGTTATCTCTTCAGATAAAAAAGAAAAATCAACTATTTTGGTATGGAAAATTATTCAAATACTTATGTGGTTAGTAGGAGTTGTTATTGTTTTTTGCTTGTTATTTTACCCAGTCTTAGGAATACATTTATTTTGGAATATTCTTATTCCAGTTGCTCCTTTACTTTTAGTAGTTGCTACAGGATTATGGAGAAACATTTGCCCTATGGCATCGACAGCATTATTTCCTAGACACATTAACATCTCTAAACGAATAAAACTAACTACTAAACACCAAGAAGTATTAAGTTTAGTGGCTATATTTTCTTTATTTTTAATAGTTCCGCTTAGACATATCGTATTTAATACAAATGGATTCGCAACTGCTGTTTTAATTCTCTCTATAGGTATTGTTGCATTTACTATGGGAATTATTTTCGATTGGAAAAGTGGATGGTGTTCAAGTTTATGTCCAATACATCCAGTCGAAAAATTATATGGAAATAAAGCTATCTTAAAATTAAAAAATGCTCATTGTAATTCTTGTGTAAAATGTGTTACTCCCTGCCCTGACACTACACTAAACATCCAACCTTTTTCTTCTAAAAAATCAAACTATCAAAAAATAAGTAAGGTATTATTAATTGGTGGTTTTCCAGGATTTATCTGGGGTTGGTTTCAAGTACCAGATTACAATGAAATTATAACAATAGAAAACTTTATTGAAAGCTATAAATTACCAATGGTCGGTCTTTTTACTACAAGTACTTTATTTTTTTTATTAACTAAAATTTTAACTCCTAAAAAACAACTATTAACGAACTTATATTCATTTGCTGCCGTTGCGTGTTATTATTGGTTTAGACTACCTGCCTTAGTTGGTTTTGGAATGTTTAAAACAGATGGAATGCTCATCGATTTAGCTCCTTATCTTCCTGAAGAAATGATAAAAGGAAGTATAATAGTAAGCTCTATTTTCTTTTTTTGGTGGTTAGTTTTAAAGAAACAAACTAAAAAAAGTTGGTTAATTCGACCTGTTTATAAAACCATATAGGTGATAAAAAATTATAAAAATATTGATTGCCATAAATGCTCTAATTCTAAGTGCTTTATTAAATTATGTGATGCTGAGTATATTTCTTCAATAAGTAATCTGAAAAATTACAGTACTTATAAAAAAGGGCAAAACATCATAATTGAAGGAACAACAGTATTTGGTGTTTACTTTATTCAACAAGGAAAGGTAAAAGTCATAAGCTCAAATTTAGACAGAAAAGAACATATTGTTCGTCTTGCAAATAATGGTCATATTTTAGGACACAGAGGGTATGGAAGTGAAAGATATCCTATAGGGGCTGTTGCTATGGTTGATTCTCAAATTTGCTTTTTTGACAATGAAATATTATTCAAAATTTTTATGAACAACCGATTATTTACCTATAATATAATGATGTTTTATTCTAAAGAGCTTAGAAATATGGAATTAAGATTAAAATGTCTAACTCAAATGAACCCACAAGAAAGAGTAGTTTTTGCATTATGTTATATTATGGATGTTTTTGGTCAAAAAGACAATAAAAAAAGCATTAGTATCTCCTTTTCAAGAAAAGAAATTGGTGAAATTGCGGCTACTCGTTCAGACCAAGTTAGTAGAGAAATCACTGTCCTAAAACAGTTGAATTGTCTCAAAACATCAGGAAGAAAAATTGTTATTACCGATATCAGAAAAATGAAAAAGATAATTTCTTATTACGACATTCCTATATTCAATTATTAAATCAACTTTTATTCTAAATCATTTTACAGTTTTCAATACATTAAATTCTATCTATAAATATTTTTGCTTATTCAAAATTAATGTCGTGATGACGACAATTAATTACATATAGGCCATTTTTACCAGCTTATTCTCTCTAAAAGCAATTCAAATCAATCTAACCCCGAGCCAATAGACAAAAGCCCTTACTATCTAAAACTGTCTATACACAGAACTTTATTTGACTATTCGCTAATTATAATCTGATACCTCTCATTATCAAAAATAATATTTCTCCTCAGCTTTGTATCAGAAATTAAAACTAAAGAATTATGAAAAATTTAAACCTTAAAATGATTGTTGCGGGTGCAATCATTGCTACATTGTTTATTGCTGCAGATTATAATGATAATAAGAACTCATGGAAAGCACCTCAAGAAGCAGACAAAATTACCAATCCATTAGCAAAAAATGTTGATGCTTCTAAAAAAGGAGGAAAAATTTATAATAAAATGTGCTGGACCTGCCATGGAAAATCTGGTAAAGGTGATGGTCCAGCAAGTAAAAGCCTAAATCCTAAACCTACCAACCATACAAATGCTGACACACAAAAACAAAGTGATGGTGCAATATATTGGAAAATAACTAATGGTAAAGGCGTTATGCCAGGATATGCAAAGTCTCTTTCCAAAACTCAACGATGGCAATTGGTTAATTACATTAGAGAATTAGGAAAGTGATAATCTAAAAAAGTGATAATCTAAACTCAAACTAAGATGAAAAAATTGAAATTTATATTGTTGGGTACTTTTTCCTTAATAATGGCTGGTTTATTAAACAATGCTTTTGCTCAAGAAAATGTTGTTGAGGATGATTATATTTCTAATGTATTTAGTCATAGTATATTAATTAATGCTCAAACAACCGAAACAATTGAAAAAAGTGCTTTTGAATTTAGAATTCAACACCGATTTGGTGAAATGGATTTTAACGAATCTAAAGAAACAATATTAAAAGAGTTCTTGGGTTTTGATGGGTCAGCTAACATTAGGTTTTCGCTAGCCTATGCATTGAATAACAATCTTCAAATAGGAATAGGCAGAACGAAAATAGATAAAGTAGTTGATTTAGATGCTAAATATAGGTTACTTAGACAAAAAGAATCTGGAACTCCGATTTCTTTAACTGCTTATTTTGATGCAGCTATTTCATCCAGTGATTTTCCTGAAGTAGGATCAAATGAATTTTTCACAGATTATGAAACACCATTTGAGTATAAGTTTTTTCATAGATTCACATACAACACTCAATTATTAGTTTCAAGAAAATTTGGAGAAAAACTATCTATTCAATTCACACCAACTTTTATTTATAAAAACTTGGTTCCAGCAGGGTATGATAATTTCATTGCGGCTACAACCTTTGGTGGGAGATTTAAAACGGGGTTAAAATCGTATGTGATTTTTGAAGTTGCTACTAAATTTAATAATCGAATGGATAATTATAAAGATCCCATATCCATTGGTTATGAAATAGGAACAGCAGGTCACGCTTTTCAATTTTTTATAAGTACTACTAATCAAATAATGGAACAAAACCTTTACTTCAATGAACCATTAGATTATACAGATGGTAAATTTTTATTGGGATTTAATATTAAACGAACATTTTGGCACTAATGGAAAAGATAAAAAACATATTAATAATAATTGTAATAATAGGAGGATTTTTATCATCCTGTACTAAAGATGAAGGACCTGTTATTATAGAAAACTCAACAAGTCAAATAGATAATGTAAGTTATTCATTAGACATTCAACCAATATTCGATGATAAATGTATTGCTTGTCACGATCAAAATCATTCTTCAGGTCTGGATCTCAAAACAAGCAACAGTTATGGTGACTTGGTAAATATTACATCTTCAGCTTATTCTCCAATTTTAAGAATTAAACCGCTAAGCAAAGATAGCTCAGTGCTTTGGCACAAAATAGTTAATACTGGAATTTATGGTGGAAAAATGCCTCAAATTGGTTCAGCTTTAACAAATTTAGAAATAAATAAAATTGAAAAATGGATAGAGTTAGGAGCAAAAAATGATTAATTAAAAAACAAAATTATTAACTAATATAAACTACTATGAAAAAGAAAAAATTAATATTCAAAACGATGCTAATAGGAAGCATTTTTTTTATGAACAGTTGTGCTGATGATAAAAAAGAAGAAATGATTGTTACTCCTACTACAGCTATTTCTGGTTGTACAGATCCAAATTCATTAAATTATAATTCGCAAGCAACCGTTAATGATGGATCTTGTACATACCCGATAAGTATTACTCAAGGAGACGTTAATTCTTCAAATAATGCTTTAGCATTGTTTGAAACAGGGGTGACATTTCCAGCTTCTATAGGTCATAATGGAACAATGCCAGATCAAGGAAATACTACAACATTCAGAAGTACATATACAAATTTAATTGGTCTAACTTCCCCAATAACACCGGGAACAATTTTCACAAAAAAAGCATACCATAATAATGGGGGGATAGTAGATACTCTACAAGCTTTTTTTGGTATGGTAAAACGAGAAGCAGGTTATTGGGCTGCTGGTGGTAATTTTGAATATTGGATGACACCATACGACCAAAACACGCTAGATACACTACAAATGCCTATGGGCATGCTTCCTCCAATAGTAGATGATATGATGCGAGGTAAAATTATGATGTGTGCTGGTTGTCATGCTGACGCTAGTGCTGGTGGTGACTTTATCTTTAACTATTAAAATTTTTCTTATCCCCTTTAGTTTTAAAATTTAAGGCTGTTAGAAAGTATTTTTCTAATGGCCTTATTTTGCTCTAATTTTTAGTAAAAACTGCCTATTAACCTATTATCATTCCTGCTATTGTAGCTGATAAAAGTGAAGCAATTGAACCACCAATAAGTGCTTTTATCCCAAATCCGGATAATGTTTTACGTTGACCTGGAGCCAAAGAACCAATTCCTCCTATTTGTATTCCTATGGAAGCAAAATTGGCAAAACCACACAACATATAAGTAGCCATTATTACAGATTTGTTATAGGTAAAGTGTGTCGAATTTGCTACGTTTTTTAATTCAGCAAGTTGTATATACCCTACGAATTCGCTAGCAGCCAATTTTACTCCTAATAATTGTCCCATTAACATCATATCCTCATGAGGAACACCAATTAGCCACATTAATGGAGCAAAGATTGTCCCTAATATAGATTCTAATGAAAATTTTTGAAAAGGAGTATTCGAAGCTACCCAATCATTAAGGCTTGTAATATCTCCAAACCAGCCTAAAACACCATTCAGCAATGCGATAATAGCCACAAAGACCAATAACATAGCTGCAACATTTGCTGCTAATTTTAATCCTTCAGTAGTTCCATTTGCAATAGCATCTAAAATATTTGATCCTATTTTCTCTTGTGAAACTTTTACATCAGTATTAATTTTTTCTGTCTGCGGGAATAACATTTTTGCAACCACAATAGCACCAGGTGCTGCCATAACAGATGCAGCTAATAAGTGTTTGGCATAATGCAACCGAAGTACAGGGTCATTTCCTCCTAAA
>JAJCYN010000093.1 GCA_029262915.1 Flavobacteriales bacterium | reverse complement strand
ATAACTGCCGTTATCCCTTCTTTACCATTATTTGCAGTAGAGACTCCATACCCCTCTAATTCTAAAATCTCTTGTAAAGATTCTCTTATCGCAATATCATCTTCAACAATTAATATGGTTTCTTTTTGTGAAAAACTATCGTTACTCATAATAATTAATTTTTTGGTTTTAGTAATGTCATTAATTCTTCTTTTTTACGAACCGATACGGTTACAAGAGAACCATCAGCCATTAATAAATGACCTCCTTTACCACGAACAAATTTTTCGACAAATTTGATATTTACAATAGTCGATTTGTGAACTTTCAAAAAATGTTTGTTTATAAGTGTCTGTTCAAACTCTTTCATTGGTTTTGAAACGAGTATTTTGCGATTATCACTAAGATAAAAATTGCAATATGCTCTATCTGCCTGACATTTGATAATTTTATCAAAAGAGACTAGTTCTAAACCATCATCACAGGGTAATGCTAATTTATCAAAAGCCTTTATTGCAGTGCTAGTATTTCCTACTTTCAATAGTTTTTGACGTTTATCTAAACGTAATCGAATGATTTTTAAGACTTCGTTATGATTGTAAGGTTTAAGAATATAATCATCTGCACCTAAATTCATTCCGGTGCGAATATCTTGTTTTTCTACTTTAGCGGTAAGAAAAATAAAGGGAGGAATATTTTCATTTTTTAAGCGTTGATTAATAGCTCCAAGTAATTCAAATCCATTCAATTCAGGCATATTTACATCACACAATACCAAAGCTGGTTGGTGAAAAATAATAGCATCATAACCTTCTTTACCATTTTTTGCGGTTAACACTTTATATCCTGCTAATTCAAGTATATCTTGTAAAGTTTCTCTAATGTCTTTTTCATCTTCAATAACAAGTAGTTGTTCCATAATTATAATTTCTTTAAAATAATAGTGAACTCTGAACCTGCGTTTAGTTTACTCTTTACATTTATTGTACCTCTATTCAATTCTATATATTCTTTAGCTATAGCGATTCCTAATCCTGTTCCAGCAACTTCATTTACATTAGAGGCCCTGTAAAAAGGTTCAAAAAGATGTTCCAAATCTTGCTTAGGAATGCCTATTCCTTTATCCTTTATTGATATTTGCACAACATTATCCTTATAATCGATACTAATTACTGGGGCAGGTTTAGCAGTAGAATATTTAAAAGCGTTTGAAATTAAATTGGAAAGAGCATGTTCTATCAGTTTACCATCTAATACAATTGCTTTTTCTGTTCCTTTTACAGTAAGTTCCATTTTTCTGTTATCTGTCTGAATTTCATTATAATTGGATACAATTTCACTGCACAATGCTATCAAATTAGTAGGTTCTAGTTCTAGCTTAATACTTCCTGCATTAATTTTACCCAAAATGAGTACATCATCCATCAAATCAGTCATTCTATCAATTTGTCCTTTAATTCTGTTGTATACCTTTTCAAACCTTGGTTTCAATTGATTATCCATACTACCTTTCTGCATATCAAGTATTCCTATACTAGCCTGAATAACGGCAAGTGGAGTTCTAAATTGATGTGAAGCTGTTGCAACAAACCTTGATTTTAACTCTCCCAGTTCTTTTTCTTTTGCTAAACTTAAAGCTAGTTGTTGTTGTATTGTTTCTAGGTCTTTGGTTCGTTCACTTACCTTTAATTCTAGGTTTTTAGTAAACTCTTCCTTCATCTGTTGAGCTTCTTTCTGTGTAGAAATATCTCTAAGAATTCTTGATATACCTTTTACCTTTCCTGTTTCATCAATTAAGGGGAAAATAGACATATTTACATAAGCTATAGTACCATTTTTTTTAAGTTGTAAAGTTTCATAGCTATTAATTGATTTACCTAATCGAACATCAGCAACTATTTTGTCATGTTCCTCTTTTAACTCTTTTGTACCAAGTTTATCTACAGTTGTACCAATTATTTCTTTTGCTGTATATCCTAATAATTTTTCTGCTCCAGAATTCCAACTTACTACATTCCCATTTTGATCAGTACTAATTATAGCATCACTAGAGTAAGAAACGATATCTGCCAACTTGCTCACTTCTTTTTCTGCATTTTGTTTTTTTATGGCATTTTGATACGCTTTTATCAAAGTGGAACAAGTAGCTAAAAAAGGAGTTAGTAAATCTATATCCTTATCGGTATAGCCTCCAGATTTATTAGCAACACCAACCATTCCAACCAATTCTTTGTTATTATAGAATGGCAAGCCCAGAAAACTACCCATATGCGGATGCCCAGGAGGCAAGCCCCCTCTTCGTGGATCATTGTAAGGATCGTTTGCAATTACAGACTTTCCTTTTGTAATAACATGACCAAAAAGTGTTTTCATATTCTTAAACTCTAATCCATCAGGGGCATATTTTTCATAAAAATCAGAAGTTTCTTTATTCCATGAAATGTTAGTAATGGCATGTGTTTTAAGGTATGGTTGATTATCTGTGTCATATAATACTTCTCCGATAAACCCGTACTCACTTTGGGTAACATTGAGTAAAACATTTAACATATTTTCAAACGTTTCAGTTGTTGAGGTTTCTCCAATAAATGTATTTTGAACATTAGTTAAAGCAGTTAATATTTCTTCTGATTTTTTTTGTTCAGTAATGTCTCTTGCCGCAGCATACAATTGCCCCGTTTCTATATCTGCAGCAGAAGACCATAAAAACCACTTATACTCGCCATTTTTACAACGATATCGATTCATAAAATTAACGCTGGGAGTTCCTTTAGAAAGTTTCTCGACTTCAAGACCAGTAGACTCCATATCTTCTGGGTGTATAAATTCTACAAAAGATTTGGAAAGCAATTCTTTTTCTGAGTAGCCCAATATTTCTGAAAATTTAGGGTTTATTTTTTTGAAAAAACCATCTGTGTTGGCAATACATAATAGATCCATTGATACGGAAAAATATTTTTCAAATTGTTTTATCTCTTGTTCTGCTCTATGTCTTTCCACTAAAGAGCCTATTTGTGTTCCAATAAATGCTAAAAGGTCTAAATCTGTTTTGGTGTATGCATTATTATTTTGAAAACATTGAGTAGCAAGCACACCAACTACACTATTTTCAGACATAAGTGGAACTCCTATCCATGATTTTGCTGTAGGGCCATATATTTTTAATCCATTTTTTTGATGAAAGGACATTAATTCTTCTTCATTTAAAAACAATCCTTTTTTTGTTTTTATAATGTATTCAGAAAGTCCATTTCCAGCCATTCTTGGTTCTGGCATATCATTTTTTATTTCATTATTTTCTACCTGAAAAAAAATAGATATTTTATCCTCTAAATGATGGTAATGTGAAATATAAACATCTGTAAATGGTTTAATATTTTGTAATTCTGAAAAAATATGGACACAAAAGTCATTAATATTAATATTACTATTGAGTTTATGAGAAATAGAATTAATAACATTGTTTCTTGCTTCTGTTTCTTTTCGTTCTGTAATATCTCGAACAACAATTTGTATATGAGGAGACTCTTTAATGATAACAGTAGACACATGTGTTTCTGTAAGA
>JAJCYN010000092.1 GCA_029262915.1 Flavobacteriales bacterium | reverse complement strand
TAGTTATCAATCAGGTTTAAGTTTTTACCTTTATAGCGTTTGTTTTAATTCTGTCTATTGTATTTGATTAATTCTATTAAATATTCACCAACTAATTCTTTAGACTCTTGTATGTTTTCTGGTAATAAATGAAAAATTAATTGCCAGTTTCTCTTGTTCGATAAACTAACAATTTTGTCAAAATCACTAATTCGTAAATTCTCTTTTGGATTAATTTGAAAACCATAATTAGTAATGAATGCAAGGCCTTTCTCTTTCATTAATTCATTCCAATTTTTGTTGTAATTGGCACATTCACCATTCTCAAAAGCCTGTTTCCAAGCGTAAAGCGTTTTATACTGTGTGGACTGAAGTGTAATTTTGTTCTCTTTCCAACCTTTAATTCTCATAGCTATATATTCATCTCCTGTATAAAGTTTTGCTTTTCTGAATGATAAAAAAAATCGGTTTAATAAGACTGGGTAATTATTGTCAAGTATTATTAATCGCTGATTAATTGAGTTGCTGGTATAATTATTCATAATTAATTCTGAAAAAGATCTTAAATTCATGGTAACAATAACTGTTTTTATTTTTGATTCATCAGGAACTTGATTAAGTATGGAATAATACATTCCTGCGTGAAAACCAATTTCACTTATAGTTTCCACATTTTTATCAAGAAGCAAACTATCTAACAATTGACCTATTCCTTTTTCACCTTCATTTTCTTTACCAAAATAAGAATCAGAACAATCTCCTAAATAAAGAATATCTGCGTTCTTAGCATTTTCTATTTTTTGATATACCCCACTATATTCTTCCATATCACTTTTCCATAAAGTAACTTTATAAATAAAATTTAAGACAATTAAAGCCACTATTAAAATGATTCCTTTTACCGCTATTTTTTTAATTACTTTCATTAAAAATTGCTATATATAAATGGGTATGTGTTTACTCCAGATAATGTTATGATAGAAAATATTAGTATTAAATAGATTCCCCATCGTATATAAAAAGGACTTGTTTCACACCAATTTTCAAATCCTTTGCTAAATATTTTATAATCGAATAATATTAATATAAATACAGCAAGCATAGTTATTAGAAAAGATTCTTTGCCGAAAAAGGAAAGGTTATCTTGAAAATTTACGAAATCAGTAACCCATTTTTGGGCTTCATAAATACCATTGGCTTTAAAATAAACAGATGAGAACGCAAAAACAAGAAAGGTTAAGCCAATACTCATCAATTTATAAAGGGTTTTAGGAATTAATTTTGATATTTTTTTTCTTATTTGTTGAGTAAGGATTTCATAAGCTAAAACAATTCCTTGTATTGCACCAAAAATAGCAAAACTCCAATCTGATCCATGCCATATACCCAATAATAGAAAACTAAAAAATACGGAAAAAATAACCCCCCATTTTTTAAAATTAAAAGTGATAGAAACCCACATAGATAGCGGAGTAAAAATATAATCGTTTACCCAAGTTGAAAGCGTAATGTGCCATCTTCTCCAAAAACCAGTTAGAGAAGTTGCAAAAAATGGCTGATTAAAGTTTTTTGTTAGCTTAATTCCAAATAGCCTAGCTGCCCCAATTGCAATATCAGTATAACCAGAAAAATTGACATAAATCTCTATTGTATATAAAAGAAAAGCAGCTATTAGTGGTAATCCTGAGTAAGGTTCGGAGTTACTGAAAATGGGAGCCAGAAAATGATTAATGTGTTCAGCAATAACCATTTTTTTAAAAACTCCCCACAATATCAATCTACAACCATTACTAATATTTTCGTATTGTAGTGTAATACTATTTCTAAGTTGAGGTAAAAAATTAAAAGATCTTTCTATAGGTCCAGCAATAAGTTTTGGAAAAAAGGATAAATAAACTGAAAAATGACCTAGATGTTTTTCGGGCGATTCGTTACCCCTATAAACTTCAATGTTGTAGCCTATAGATTGAAAAATATAGTATGAAATTCCTAAAGGTAGTAACCATTCTATGTGTGGCATTGGATTATTAATATGAAATAAAGAGGAGAAAAAATCACTTCCACGATTAAGAGCGTTATAATATTTAAAAATTCCTAAAAGAATAAGATTTGCCATGATGACTAGCCACAAGAAATACTGTTTTGGTTTTGGTTTTTCAATTTTACTAATGCGTTGGGCAGAAAGAAAATTGAGAATAATTGCTGTTAACAATACGATTAATGAGGTGAGGCTGTTAAAGACAATAAAAACTAAGCTAGAAAGAAGCAATAAAAACCATTTAAACCGTTGAGGTAAAAGATAGTAAAGAAATACTACTATGGGTAAAAACAATACAAAATGTAATGATTTAATCTCCATAAATAAAGCTTATCTTTTTTGAATTCCTTGTAAAACGATATCGCAAATATGTCCCACATTTTTTAAATTAATAACTTCTCGAAGCATAAATTTTATTTTAAAATGCTTTTGGATTTCACCAATAAATATAGCGTGATTGAGTGAATCCCAACCTTCAATATCTTTTGCCATTGTTGACTCTTTTAGCGTAAAGTCGTTATTATTTAGCACATCACTTAAAATTTTAGTGATTTCTTTCAGTACCT
>JAJCYN010000091.1 GCA_029262915.1 Flavobacteriales bacterium | reverse complement strand
AGTCTGGTTTTTTTAGCATTTTTTGATTCGGGAAAATCAATGCTACCGGATGATCTTCTCCACTTCCAGAGATGATTACATGTTGCACGTAATGGCATTTTAATTCGATTACTTTTTCTAAATCTGTTGGAACTACTTTTTCTCCGTTGGAGAGTTTAAATATTCTATCTTTTCGGGAAATCAGTTTTAATCCTGTTTCTGTCAACGCTCCAACATCGCCAGTTCTGTACCACCCATCTTCGGTAAATACGCCATCGTTGGCTTCATCATTATGGTAATATTCTATCATCACATTAGGTCCTTTTACCTGAATTTCTTCATCGTCTGCAATACGAACACTTACTCCTGGAATTGGTTTTCCTACTACACCCGAAACTCTTTTCAGCGTTGGGTCTGTTAATGTACAGCAAGGCGAGGTTTCGGTTAACCCCCAACCTTCTATAACGGGAATTTCCCTTTTTTGAAATTCTAATGATAGTTTTTCTGGCAAGGCTGCCGCTGCTGTAAAAATGAATTTTAATCCTGAGTTAAAGAAAATGTCTTCTGCTTCTTTGCTTTCTAATGTTTTCTCGTATAACGATTGATATACTTTAGGTACGCTAAAGAAGATGGTTGGTCGCACTAATTTCCAATTCTCGAAAATAGAATCAACATCGCGTCCGTAACTACTTTCTAAATAATAGGTTGCTCCGTTATACAATGCTGTAAACAATTCGAAAATTCCTCCAAAACTATGGTGCCAAGGCAGGTAGGCTAAAAACCTGTCGTTTTCATCTACCTCCCAAACTACATCTAATGCGGCTTGTTGTGATAAAATGTTTTTGTGCATTAACTGAACACATTTTGGAGTTCCCATTGTGCCCGAAGTGTACATATTTAAACAAATAGTATCTCCATCAATACTTTCATCTAAACAAGAGGATTCTCCTTGAGGAATATCGTGGTGTAGTTCGGAAAAAGGAACTAAATTATTGTAACGGGTATCATTTACTTTATCAAAATGGAAAATGGATTTGAGCTGGTTTAGTTCCCCACCAATGTTATTCATTTGTTCTTGTCCAGCAACTGCCATCCACGTTGCACCTGAATGGTTAATGAGTAATTCAGCAGTTTCTTGTTTAAAGTGAGCAAAAATGGGAACAGCTATTCCTCCATAAGCCATAATAGCCAATTCCAACTCTAACATTTCCATTCGGTTTCTACTAAAGAGAATCATCTTCTCTCCTTTTTGGAAACCTGCTTGCTTTAAATTAAAAGCAATTTTCTCAATATTATGGTAAAAATATTCCCACTTAATTCCTTCATAAACCCCATCAGAATCCTTTTCCTGATAAACATATTTATCGTGGAATTTCCCAACATTTCTTTTTAATAATAAAGTAATGTTTGGAATAACTTCACCAAGTTGATATTCTGAATTGAGTTCTTTCATAAGCGATACCTTACGCTACAACTGCAGCTTCTTTTTCTTTTAATTTATAGTATCTAAATCCACCCCAAAGAGCTGCACCAACAGCACCTGAATAAATTGCATCAGGACTGGAAGCGAATACTAAATCAGTTTTTTTCTTTTCTTTAGAAAGCTCTTCAACTGCTTGTAACATTCCTGTATTCATCCCCATACCTCCAACTAAAGCAATTGGAGATTCAGCTTTAAGCGAACCTAATAGTTTTACCACCCTGCCAGCAATGGAGAGGTTAATACCTTTTACAATATTTGCTGTAGAAAGTCCTTTAGATACCAAGTTAATTACATCTGTCTCAGCTAATACCGCACAAATTCCTGAAGGAACTTCTGGGTTATCTGCTTCTAATGACATCGGCCCAACTTCTTCTATTGCTAGTCCTAGATATCTAGAAATATTTTCGATAAACTGCCCAGAACCCGAAGCACATTGACCAGTCATTTTATAATCCATTACTTTTCCTCTATCATCAATTTTAATGGCTCTAACATAAAGTCCGCCCATATCAACCACAGTTTTTGCTCCTTTAACAAAGAATTTACCCCCACGAGAATGAGAAGTCATACTATAAAAGTGACCGGTTTTTTTCTCTACCATTTCTCCCTCACCTGTAGAAGCCAAGTAAGCAATGTCGTTATCGTAATTTAAATTATTACGATCCAACAACATATCTACCGTATCAATTACTACATCTTTCGGATTTCTTTTACGAATCTTTTCTGTTTGTTTATCTACAATTTTATGATTTCCAGTTTCATTGTCGTAAGCCATAATTACGCCTTTAACATAACTACCCCCTACGTCAATTCCCATTGTATATATTGTGTTATTCATAGTTTTTTAGTTTTATTTATCTCTTACAAAAAGTGTCAGTTCGAGTGAAATTCTTTTTTTAGAATTTCGTATCGAGAAGAGCTTTTTGTTTAAAATCATTTGTTCTCGATACTATTTTTATTTACTACGTTTCTAAAAATCACTCGAACTGACAATGATTTTTAGAAGCGAATTATTTTAAGTTTTAACTTCTTTCATTTTCTTTTGCTTAGCT
>JAJCYN010000090.1 GCA_029262915.1 Flavobacteriales bacterium | reverse complement strand
TCTAAACATTTTTTAAAATATTCTCCATCTAGTTTTTCTTCTTCTACAATCGGAGAAACAATTCTCATACGATTATGTTTTTCATCTGTTATCAATAAAAAGTATCTATCAAAATACTTGAATTGCCAATACCCAGCTTCTCCTTGAATACTATCAGAAGCTAGGTTTAATATTTTTTCTAGTTTTTTATTATCCATTTTTTGTGCTTTTGCTGTATAAGAAACAAATAAAATTAAAAAGAAAGGAAGTAGTTTATTCATAATTAGAAGAAATAGTTATAGGATAAATATAATCAATAATCTCCAATAGAAAGTAAAACTAAGGTACAGGAAATTTCTGTTTCTATGCCTTGTTTTTGAGCAAGAGCTACCAGTTCATCATTTTCTGTTCCCGGATTAAAAATTATTCTTTTAGGTTTTATATCATTGAGGATATAATCATAATATTCGGGTTGATTTTTTTGGCCAACATAGAGGGTTACGGTGTCAATATCCTCAATAATTGGAGTATTAATTAAAATAGTATGCCCACCAATTTTTCCGTCTCTTAAGCCTACAGGAAACACTTCGTGTCCATTCTTTGCCAAACGTAACGTTGCAATATTAGAATATCGGTTAGGATTGGTACTTGCCCCTAAGATTAAAGTCTTTTTCATAACGAATTAAAATTAATTTTCTAGAAAACCATTATCTGCCCAACACTTTAATTGGTTTAATTGAGTTTGAGTAAGGGTTGCAGAACCCTTTGGCATGTCTTGTTTAACAAGGACACGAGAATTAAATCGACCATTGTTTAAAGAACTTTGCATTCCATTATAAGAAGTCCAGCTCCCATTTGATGATCCAGAATTATGACAGCCCGAATTGGTACAATTAGAATTGATTATTGATGAAATGCCTGAATTATAGGTTAAATTGGAACCATCGCAAGAGGGTGTTAATACTTCATCATCTTTACTACAACTAAAAAGCAGAAAAAAAGAAAAGATAAATAAAAATGAATTGAGAAAACTCATAAAAAGGAAAATTGATAAGTTTCAAAAATACAGATAAAGAGAGTTGTTTGTAATCTTAATACAGAGAAATAAACAAACCCTAATTATTCCGAAGCAATAGAAGCTCCTAAATACTCTCGATTCATTCTTGCAATAAACTCTAATGAAATTCCTTTCGGGCATTCAACTTCACAGGCTCCTGTATTGGTACAATTACCAAAACCTTCTTTATCCATTTGTTCTACCATATTTAAAGCACGTTGTTTTCGTTCAACTTGACCTTGTGGTAAGTATGAGTATTGAGAAACTTTAGCTGCAACAAACAGCATTGCAGAGGAGTTTTTGCAAGTAGCAACACAAGCCCCACAACCAATACACGTTGCGGCATCCATAGCTTTATCAGCCATAGGCTTAGCAATTGGCAATGCATTTGCATCTTGTGTATTTCCAGAGGTATTTACCGAAATAAACCCTCCAGCTTGTTGAATTTTTTCAAAAGCAGACCGATCAACAATTAAATCTTTTATAACTGGCATGGACTTACTTCTCCAGGGCTCAATGTAAACCGTTTCACCATCTTTAAACATTCTCATATGAAGCTGGCAAGTCGTTACTTTTCGGTCTGGCCCGTGAGCCTCCCCATTGATATATAAAGAGCACATCCCACAAATACCTTCCCTGCAATCATGATCAAAAGCAACAGGTTCTTTCCCTTCATTAATTAACTGCTCGTTCAAAACATCAAGCATTTCCAAAAAGGAAGCATGTTCAGAAATTCCCGTTACAGGGTAATTTTCTAAACCACCTTTCTCTTCTTTATTTTTTTGTCTCCAAACCTTTAATGTTAAATTCATTTCATTAAGTTATTAGTGATTAGGAAATAGCGAATAGTACAACTAAACCATATTTCTTTCTTCTTTTTTCTCTATTGTTTTAATTAAACTATTTAGCATTTTGCCAATTTCAATTATTAGCCCATTTGTCGTTGAAATATCATTAATGAACTGTAAATCTTTCGCAATCAATAATTGTGTTTCTAATTCAAACAAAGAGCCTCTTGCAATCTTTAAAAAATGTGTATAGCTCTTGCTACTATTTCTTCCCCAACCCTCAGCAATATTAGAAGGGACAGAAATTGCAGAACGTTTTATTTGAGAGGATAGCCCATACTCTTCCGTTTTAGGAAAAGACTTAGCTAAAAGATAGATTTCTTTGACTAAATTCATAGATTTTTGCCAAACAATTAAATCTTTATATGTAGAAATTGTACTCATTTCCTTAATCTCTATTGCCTATTCACTAACACCTATTTATAGCTCCTCTGTTTCAATTCAATATCGTTAAACTCTAATTCTTCTTTGTGCATTACAGCTTCCCTTGGCTCTCCTTTATATTCCCAGGCAGCGACATAAGCAAAGTTATTGTCATCTCTTTTTGCTTCTCCTTTTTGCTCTCCATCTAGTTCAACAGATTCTTCTCTAAAGTGACCACCGCAAGATTCTTCTCTTGTTAACGCATCTTTTGCAAAAAGCTCTCCCAATTCTAAAAAATCAGCAACTCTTCCTGCTTTTTCTAATTCAGGGTTTAATTCATTCGTTCCACCAGAAATACGAACATCTTTCCAAAAGTCTTCACGAATTTGTTTAATTTCATCCATTGCTTCTGTTAACCCTTTTGCGTTACGAGCCATTCCAACTTTATTCCACATTACTTTTCCTAATTTCTTATGAAAGTAATCTACAGACTTAGTTCCTTTGATGTTAATCAATTTTTCTAATCGTTGGGTAACTTCTTTTGAAGCAGTATCAAATTCTGGAGAATCTGTTGAAATCGTTCCTGTTCTAATATCATCAGCTAAATAATCACCAATAGTATAAGGCAAAACAAAATAACCATCAGCTAATCCTTGCATTAATGCAGAAGCACCTAATCTGTTTGCTCCATGATCTGAAAAATTCGCTTCCCCGGCAGCATAGCATCCAGGAATAGTAGTCATCAAGTTGTAATCACACCAAATACCACCCATTGTGTAATGTACTGCAGGATAAATCATCATTGGTGTTTTGTATGGGTTTTCATCAATAATTTTCTCATACATCTGGAAAAGGTTTCCATATTTTTCTTCAATAACACCTTCTCCTAATTCTATAATTTTTGCATCACTAGGATCGTGAATCCCTAAAACATGCGCTTTTTGAGTTCCATATCTATTAATAGCAGATTTAAAATCTAAATAAACTGCTTCGCCTGTTGCATTAACTCCATAACCAGCATCACATCTTTCTTTTGCTGCACGAGACGCAACATCTCTTGGTACTAAATTCCCGAATGCAGGATATCTTCTTTCTAAATAATAATCTCTTTCTTCTTCACTTAAGTCAGTCGGTTTTTTCTTTCCTTCTCTAATGGCCATCACATCATCCATATTCTTCGGAACCCAAATTCTACCATCATTTCTTAATGATTCCGACATTAAAGTCAGTTTCGATTGGAAATCTCCAGCTCGTGGAATGCAGGTTGGGTGAATTTGTGTGTAACAAGGGTTAGCAAAATAAGCTCCTTTTTTGTGAATTTTCCAAGCAGCACTTGTATTAGAGCCCATTGCATTAGTAGATAAAAAGAAAACATTTCCATAGCCTCCTGAAGCAATAACTACAGCATGAGCAGAATGTTTTTCAATTTCTCCTGTAATCATATTACGAGCAATAATTCCTCTTGCTTTTCCGTCAACAATAACAACATCCATCATTTCATGACGGTTGTACATCGTGATTTTTCCTTTTCCTATCTGACGGCACATTGCCGAATAAGCTCCTAATAACAGCTGTTGTCCTGTTTGTCCTTTAGCGTAAAAAGTTCGAGAAACCAATACCCCACCAAAAGAACGATTGTCTAACAAACCACCATATTCTCTGGCAAAAGGGACTCCTTGAGCCACACATTGGTCAATAATATTTCCTGAGACTTCAGCTAAACGATAAACATTTGCTTCTCTTGAGCGGTAATCACCACCTTTAACGGTATCGTAAAATAATCGGTAAGTAGAATCACCATCGTTTTGATAATTTTTTGCTGCATTAATACCTCCTTGGGCAGCAATA
>JAJCYN010000089.1 GCA_029262915.1 Flavobacteriales bacterium | reverse complement strand
ACGAAAACCCAGTGTTGGGTAATAATGGAGAAACGGAATGGATGAAGCGGTTTTTGCATTTTGGTGGAGGACAGTCTTCGGGAGAACAATTAAGTTTTAAAATCTTTTTAAATAATTATGAAAATATTATTGAAGACACCTTGTTTGGAGGTAATGTGATTTCATTTTTTAAGAATACAACTGCTCCTGTTCAAATTACCATTTCCGATTCTATTAAGAATTTTATTGGTGATGGAGTTGCTATGATGACTTTTTTGGGACATGCTTCTTCGACTGGAGGCTTTGACCAAAATATTGATGATCCCAATCTTTGGCCAGATCCTCAAGGAAGATATCCATTACTAATGGGATTAGCTTGTTTTGCAGGAGATATTCATATCTCTTCAGCAAATAGTACAAGTGAAGAACATGTTCTTTTAGATAATAAAGGGGTAATTGGATTCTTGTCTTCGGTAGATTTGGCGTTGTCATCTACACTAAATGTCTATGCAACAAGATTGTATCAAAATATGTCTTACTTTAACTATGGTAAAAGTGTTGGTCGTCATATACAGAATACCATTATTAATACACAAGTACCAAGTGCAGGTGTCGAGAATTTTACTAACTCAACAGCTTTAAACATTACTTTTCATGGAGACCCTTCTATTAAGCTGAATACGTTTGCTTTACCTGATTATATGCTTAATGCAAGTACTGTTACTTTCAGTCCATCAATAATTACTTCTGATATAGATTCTTTTGATATGGACGTTTTAGTAACTAATTTAGGAAGAGCAATAAATGACACTATTATCTTAGAGGTAATTAGGGATTTTCCTGAGTCTTCATTCCCAGATACAACTTATATTAAATTCTTTTCGGGTACTAACAATCAAGAACTCATTTCTTTTAAAATGCCAGTTGATGTTGTTAGGGGGTTAGGACTTAATATTTTTACCATTACAATAGACGCTATTAATGCAGTGACTGAGAGTTTTGAAAATAATAATATTGTTATTAAAACATTAAACATTCAATCTGGAGAAATTATTCCTATTTATCCCTATGAATATATGATCGTTCCCGACCAAGGAATAACATTAAAAGCATCTACAGCATTTCCATTTGAACCTGCAAAAAACTACATATTTGAGATAGATACTACAGATTATTTTAATAGCCCTATTAGAGAGACTATAATGATTAATTCGGTTGGAGGAGTTGTTACATGGTCTCCATCGCTTTTAACATCAATTGTTGATAGTACTGTTTATTTTTGGCGAGTAAGTAAGGACTCTGTTGATGCAACGGGCTATAGTTGGAGAATGAGATCATTTCAATATATACAAGGTAAAGAAGGCTGGGGACAGGCTCACTTTTTTCAGTTTGAAAATGATGAATATCAATTTGTTACACATAATAGACCAACAAGGCAGTTTAATTTTGTAAGTGACCTTAAACAATTAAAAATAAATACTTATGGTAAAGCTAATTGGGGAGAGGCAGGTTTAATAAATTATTCTCTTAATACAACTGTAAAGGGTAAAAATGGTGTGGGAATGCCTACTGCTATCCATGTTGCAGTACTGGATTCCGTAACTTTAGAGCCTTGGAAAGCTGATGATAGAAATGTGGGGCAAGAAAACACTATTGGATGGAATAATGCATCTACAGTGACCTATTTTGTCTTTCGACATAATGCCCTTCAAATGGCAGCTTTAGAAAATTTTATTAGAGATACCGTTCCTGCTGGGAACCATATTGTAATGTGGACATGGTATATTGTAAATAATGCTGGTTTTACGGATTCCTTGCCAGCCAGTTTAAGAAATGAATTCGCTAATATGGGCGGAGTTCAGTTACCAACAATTCCAAATTTACACCCATTTCTTTTTTATCATCAAAAGGGGAATCTGGCATCTACAATAGAGGTGGCAGGGGATTCTATAACACATAAAAATTTAAATATTACTACAATGCTCACGACTAACGCAAATTATGCCAATATTTTTTCAGAAATTTTAGGTCCTGCAGTAAGTTGGGATTCTTTGTCTTGGCGAATGACATCATTAGAATCTCCAACAACAAGAGATAGTACCGTTTTAAATGTTTATGGTGTTGATGCAAGTGGTAACGAAACGTTACTAATCAATGATTTACCAACTGATTCCATGGATGTTAATATTACTGGTCGGGTAGATGCAGCACAATTTCCATACTTAAAGTTAAATACTTTCCTATCAGATGATTCTTTGGTTTCATCACCACAACTAAATCGTTGGCAGGTAACTTATGAAGGTGTTCCTGAAGCAGCCTTAGATCCAAAAATATTGTATTCTTTTCAGAATGATACAGTGGAAGAAGGGGTGGATATTACAATCTCTATTGCAGTAAAAAATATTAGTAGATATGATATGGATAGTCTATTAATTTCTTTTTCAGTATTAGATAAAAACAATAACATTCAATTTTTACCTTACGCTAGACAAAAACCCTTACTATCAGATAGTGTTTTAATAGCAACATTAAGTTTTTCAACTTTTGGAATGGGAGGTTTAAATAGTTTATTAATAGATGTAAATCCAAATAATGACCAATTAGAAAAATATCATTTTAATAACACCGCTCAAATTCCATTTTTTGTAAATTCAGATAAGATAAACCCTCTTTTGGATGTTACTTTTGATGGGGTTCATATTTTAGATGGAGATATCGTTTCGCCAATTGCAAATATTGTTATTGAGTTAACAGATGAAAACCAGTTTTTATTGTTAAACGATACTTCCGATTATGCTGTCTATATAACTAAGCCAAATGGAACTGAAGAAAGAATTCATTTTAATTCAGGAGGAATTGAAAGAATGCAGTTTATACCCGCATCATTACCTAGAAATAACTCAAAAATTATTTTTCAAGGGGATTTTCCTGTAGATGGAGGATATAAATTAAGAGTACAAGCAAGTGATAGAACTAAAAACAACTCTGGCAATTTTGATTATATAATTGGTTTTGAGGTAATTAATAAGTCAACTATTACTAATATTATTAATTATCCTAACCCTTTTACTACATCAACCAGATTTGTATTTACTTTAACAGGACGTGAAATACCAGATATTTTTAAAATACAAATTATGACCATAACAGGGAAAGTCGTTAGAGAAATACATAAAGATGAGCTGGGGCCTATTAATATTGGTAGAAATATTTCTCAGTTTGCCTGGAATGGAACAGATACTTATGGAGATAGGCTAGCAAATGGACTTTATTTATATAGGGTTATTACTCAGATTAATAATGATGAGATTGAATTAAGAGAAACAAGTATAGATTGGTACTTTAAGAAAGGGTTTGGAAAAATGTATTTATTTCGTTAATAAATTAATATCCTGAAATATATTTCAATAATATTAT
>JAJCYN010000088.1 GCA_029262915.1 Flavobacteriales bacterium | reverse complement strand
AACTTGTTGTGTATTGTATGGTTGTGGATTGTCTATTTTCCCAATAGATTGCTTATCAGCTTTTATCTCTTCAATTTCTTCAGCGTTATCCCTTAGTATCCACAATGGATTATGAGCTCCAGCATATTTTAGTTCATTTGTTTTTGTGTTTAATATACAAAAGGCGATATCCATTCCATCTCTAATATTATCCATTGAAACTGTTTCAGCGTTTTCTGATTTATTTAATTGCTCAACTATCAGTTCTCTTGTTTTATCCAATATTTTTCCTGGATCTATTAGATTAAATTCTTTTACTGCTCTATTCATTGCATTATGACAAACAACACTTACCATAGCTCCTGGAACACCATGACCTGTGCAATCTGCCGCTGCAAACAAAACATTATCTTCTCTTTGATCCATCCAATAAAAATCTCCTGCAACTATATCTTTAGGTTTATAAAAAATAAAACTATTTGGCAATCCTTCTTTCACCAATTTAGTCGTTGGTAGAATTGCATCTTGAATCCTTTTTGCATAGGTAATAGAATCTAAAATCTCAATGTTCTTTTCTTCTAATTGATTATGAGCAATTTCTACCTCAACTTTTTGTTCTTCAATAACTAATTTCTGTTTTTTAGTAATTATTAATCGATTAAAAACAAAAATTAAAAATATTACTACTAAAACTAAACCAGCAGCAGTTGCTGTGGCTATAATATGCTGTTTTTCTTTTTCTTCTTGTTCTATAGCTAATAATTTATCGTGCTCAGCATCGTCTATCGTTTTTTGAGTTTCATACTCATATTTGGCTTGTTGTTTAGCGGTAGCTTTTTGAGTTGCCTCATTGTTAATACTATCCTTCATCACAAGGTACAGCTTATGCATTTCTAAGGCTTTCATTCCTTTATTTTGTTTTGCATAAATTTTACTCAACAAAAATGCAGTTCTTTTAATGTTTTCTGGAAATCCTATTTCTTGTGCAATTAACAAACTACGTTGTGTGTAACTTTGAGCTTTATACACATTATCATTCGATAATTCTATATGTCCAATATTTCTTAAAGCAGCAGCAATGCCATCTTTATCTCCAATTTCTTTATGAATTTCCAACGATTTATGGTAATAAGTTATAGCCTCATCATAGTTTTCTTCTTTTTGATAAACACCTCCAATATTGCCAAAAGCATATGCAATACCACTTTTGTCTCCCATCTCTTCTTGAAGTTTTAAGGATTGATTAAAGTAATCTAACGCTTTAGGAATGTCATTTTGATTTTCATAAATAGTCCCCAAATTATTTAGAGAATAAGCAAGCCCCCTTTTATCGCCCAATTCTTCTTGAATTTTCAAGGATTTGCCATAATATTCTATGGCTTTAGCAATTTCACCTTGATGGTTGTATACATATCCAATGTTAATTAAAGAAGATGCTATACCTCTTTTAGCTCCTATTTTTTCTTGAATTTTCAGGGCTTTATGATAGTACTCTAAGGCTTTAGGAATATCTCCTCGACTTCTATAAATAGCCCCAATATTGTTGAGCGAATTTGCAACTCCTTCTTCCTCGCCCAATTCTTCTTTTATCTTCAAAGATCTATGATAATAATCTAATGCTTTGAGAATTTCACCTTTATTATGATTATAGAAATAGCCTGTATTGTTTAATGCTACTGCTAAAGATTTCTTGTAGTATTCAGTAACTGATACCGAATGCTGGCTTTCCAACTTTTCTTCTACAAAAGAGGAAACCCACTCATTATATTTAGGCCATACATTCGCATCCCAACATCTTTCTACTATACTGTTTATAGCTTTTACTCTACTGGTGTCGTCTTTTGCTTTGTAATAAAGCTTTAAGCAACTGTCCACTAAGTTTTTATCAGATTCTTTTACTTCTTCTATAACAAGTGAATCAACCAGGTAGTATTCTTTATCTGCAAAATTTTGTGTAAAACCTTGAAAAGGAAGTAATAATATTAATATATACAAGGTGTTTCTCACGTTTTAAATGTAAGAAATCTAAAATAGAATCAAGAATAATAACTTAGTAATTCAACAGGTCTTTTAAGGCTGCTGCAACTTTATCTCCATTAGGCAGTAATGTTGCTTCTAAGGTAGAATTTAAAGGAATTGCAGGGGTATCAACTGACCCTACTATTTCTATAGGAGCGTCTAAATTTTCAAAACAGTTTTTTTGAATACGAGCAGCTAAACCAAGTGTAAAAGAATTTTCAATGGATTCTTCTGTTACCAACATTACTTTATTGTGCTTTCTGGTAACGGCATACATCGCTTCTTCATCTATCGGATTTAAGGTTCTTAAGTCAATAATTTCTACCCGTCCTTCAAACTGTTTAGCAGCTTCTAAACTCCAATAAACTCCTCTTCCATACGTGATAATAGCAGCACTTTCTCCATTGTTTACTTCATCCGATTCAGCTTCAATAACTGTTCTTGCTTTACCAAAAGGAATTACATAATCTTCATCAGGTTCAATCGTTTTTGCTCCTTCCGTTCCTGCTATTTTACTCCAATATAGTCCTTTATGTTCGAAAATTACAACTGGATTTGGGTCATAATAAGCTGATTTCATTAAGCCTTTTAAATCTGCACCTGTAGAAGGATAAGCTACTTTTACTCCTCTAATTTGTGTTACCACAGATTCTACACTTGATGAGTGATAAGGTCCACCTGATCCATATGCTCCAATAGGCACTCTTAATATCATACTTGCTGGCCATTTACCATTGGACAAATAATATGAGCGACTAACTTCTGTAAATAATTGGTTTAGCCCTGGCCAAATATAATCAGCAAACTGAACCTCAACAATAGGTTTTAAACCTACTGCCGACATACCAACGGTACTTCCTACAATGAATGCTTCCTGGATAGGTGTATTAAATACCCTATCATCTCCGAATTGCTGTGCCAATGTTGCCGCTTCTCTAAAAACCCCACCTATTCGAGCTCCAACATCTTGTCCGTACAATAAACATTCTGGATGTTTATCCATTAACTCTCTAATCGCAAACAGAGCAGAATCTACCATAACGGTTTTATCTTTCCCTTCTGGTGACCTAATTCCTTTTTCTTCAGTAATCGGGGTTGGTGCAAAATGATGGGTTGTTAAATCTTCTGGTCTTGGATCTTCTTCTTTTAATGCCAATTCATAATCCTTTTGGACAACTTCTTTCGCATCGTTTTTAATCTTTTTTATTTCTTTTTCGCCCATTCCTAAATCCAACAAATCTTGAAATAGTTTAGGAGAAGGGTCTCTTTTATTCGACTCTTCTAAATCATCCCGGTACCACTCCATTCGTACACCCGAAGTATGATGATTTAACAATGGAACTTTAGCGTGAATGATAAAAGGTCTTCTCTCTTTACGAACAATTGCTAAAACTTCATTAAACGTTTGATAAGATTCAGAAAAATTAGTTCCATCAATGGTTCTAACCCCCATCCCCTTAAAGCCTTTAGCAAAATGAGTAATATCTTGAGCACGCACTTCATCCGAATAAGCAGAAATATCCCATTCGTTATCTTGAACTAAATAAATGATTGGCATTTTCTTTAACACCGCCATCTGAAAAGCTTCAGACACCTCTCCTTCTGTACAAGAGGCATCTCCTAAGCTACAAACAACAACAGGATTTTCTCCTTTATAATCTTCTGCTATTCCTGTTTTCTCTTTGTATTGCATTCCCATAGCAACACCCGTTGCAGGAATTGCCTGCATCCCCGTTGCAGAACTCTGATGCGGAATTTTTGGTTTATCCTCATCGTTTAAACTTGGGTGTGAGTAATAAGTTCTACCTCCAGAAAAAGGATCATTACGTTTTGCTAATACCTGTAACATCAATTGAAATGGAGTCATTCCAATGCTTAACAGCATACTATCATCACGATAGTAAGGAAAAACAAAATCTTGTGGTTTTAATTGTAATCCACAAGCTATCTGAATGGCTTCATGGCCTCTAGAGGTAGCATGAACATATTTAGCACAAACATTCGCATTTTCTTCATACAACTCAGTTAATGCCTTAGCAGTACTCATTAACTTAAATGCTTCTAATGCAATATCTTTAGATACCTTATTCTCTTCCTTTATCTTTTTCGCCATTACTTCTGCCATTACTCATTTTTGAAGGGATTGTAAAGATAATAAAAAACGAATGTAGAAGTAACATTTCTATTATTTCTTAACGGTATTTAGTGTAGATTTTAAACTTTATACTTAACTTTAAACTCCTCAAATAACTATTAAAATGAAAAAAATCTTATTATTATTATTAATTATTCCTTTGTCAATTATGGCCCAAAGAGACGGTGGTTATGAACCTATGGACTCAAAAGTTTGGTTTAAAAACAATCAAGAATATACTGTTAAAAGTAAAGAATTAGCATCTGTAAAAGATGCTAACAAACATTTTAAACTTGGAGAATGGGCGTGGGATAGTGGCTTAGAAGACGAAGCTTGGGAACAATGGCAGGAGGCTATAAAAATTGATAAGAACCACAAAAGTTCCTACGAAAGAATGGGGTTTGTTCAAAATGATAAAAAGGAGTGGGTTAGACCTGGAAAAGTTAACAAAGACTGGATTAAAAAAGTAGATAAATCGAATATGGCTATGGATTTTACGATTGCTATCGAAGATGATGCTGACGATGATTTTATGGAAGAATTCTCTTGGAGAATTAAACGATTGAGCTGGTTTATTTGGGATTTAACCGAAGGGCAAGTTTACTTGAGAAATATTAAGGTCGTAGATAAATCAAGTGATGGGCGCTTTATTATTGAAAAAGGTAAATTAACTCAAACACTTTTACAAGGTGGTGGTGCTGTTTGTTATAATTCCGGAAGAGAAGATTGGCTCGTAAAAAGTGGAGGAAGGTGTTATGTAAGGATCTTTTGTCATGAATTCTTTCATGGAATATTTGGCTTACCTGATGAACGACATGGTTGTTTTTGTTTGATGCAAGGTGGTTTGTATGGAATTAAAACTCCCGACTTAATGCTATGTGACAAAAAGGGGCATAGAGAAAGTACAGTGACGCCTACTTCTTGTTGGGAATTGGTTGTTAAAAAATATCCCCACATGGTACACCCAAACAAAGTAGCTTATGGAAAAGCACCTGATGTAAACATTAGCATTAAGAACAATTAAATTTAAAAAAAAATGAACAAAATACTATTGATCATTGGCTGGGTAATAACTGCACCTGCTGCTGGAATGTTACTTTTCAGTACGTATGGTAAATTCTTTAATCCTGGCATGGCAGGTTTTATGGAACAATTTGGCGTTGGTGATTGGCGCATATACATTGCTTGCGGAGAATTGGTTGGAACTTTGTTATTCTTACTTCCTAAAACAAGCAAATTCGGAATGCTATTACTTAGTGCACATATGGGAGGAGCAATTGTAATTCATATGAGTAATGGCCAACCATTTATGATGC